>MWOQ01000182.1 GCA_002026145.1 Prochlorococcus sp. HOT208_60m_813L03
ATTGTTTTATATCATCGTTTTTTTCTTCTAGAATATCTCTGGAGAATATTGAATAAATATCTTCATTTTGTTTAAGAGTATATTTGTTAAAATCTTTTAGTTTTTTCAAAGCACTTAAATCAAATTGATTTTCAGTATTTTTTTCAAATGTAACAAGCCAATCTTTTTTTGAATTGAGAATTAAGATGTTTTGATTTGAATTTTGGTTAAAATCTTCAAAAAAACTTTGTTCAAAATTATTTATAAAAGGTTTTAGATATTTTTCAAAATTCTTAATTTCACTAAAAATTGAAACTTGAGGATTATCTTTATGAGTATTTTCTTTATTGATAAACTTATCGTAAGCAAGAATATTTATATTTTTTTTATTATTTAGTAAATATGATTTTAAAATTAAATGTTTATTTTTTAAATTAAACGTAGTAGCTACAATATCCTCATTTTTATTAGTAAAAATTTCTTTATCAAAAAAAATACTTTCTCCAAATTTTTTTGTAAATAATATATTTTTTTGATTTTTGAGTCCAAAAAGTTCTCCTTCATATTGAAATTTTTTTTCTTTAAAATCATTACTAGAGTTAATACAATTTTTGATCAATTTTTTATCTGATGAAGCAATTATATAATTATCGTCGGTTCGGTATATATAGTTAAGGAAATTTATTTTGTTTTCTCTATTAATTGGAATAATCTCTTCAATTTGATCAATTTTATTAGGCAAATTTAATAAATCGTCTATTGTTTTTTCAGGCTTAATTTTAAAAATAATCAAAATATCATCTTTAAGCTTTTTATTATTTTCAAATAATGAGATTATAAGTTCATTGTTATAGATATCTTCTAATTTATTGTTGCCTAGATCTATACCTAAGTAATCTAATATAGAGTCTTTTATTAAAACAAAGTCATCTTGGTTTGTTGAATTTTTATCTTTTTCATTATTATTAACAATATGAAAACTATCTAAATTTGAAATAAATAATAATTTATTGTTTTCAGGTATATATCTTAAGATATTTAGTTGCTCAATATTTGTACTTTGCTCCTTATTTTTATTAGCAGAAACTTTCTTAAAACCAAAAAAAAGTAATAAAGATAATAATAGTATTATTGCTACTACTCTAAGTTTCATTATCAATGTTTATTTTTATTTTTAACAATAAACTTCCTACTGCAACTTAATTTATTAAATTGTAAATAACACATAATTTATCCTATAAATTGGGAAGTTATCCAAAATCTATAAATGCTTCTAGTCTCAATGATTGGTTTAATTCTGAGAAAGAAGATCCAGTTTTGATTGATGTAAGAGAACAGTCAGAGCTTGAAATAGCTCGTTTCTCAAAAGAATTTTTAAATATACCAATTAGTAAAGTCACAGCTGAATATGTTGAAGAAATATTTGCTGGTTTATTAGACAGAGAAATTGTAGTTACCTGTCATGCAGGAATAAGAAGTTATAACTTTTCTCAATGGTGCTTGGATAATAACATTGTGAGCGAAATATGGAATTTGGAGGAGGGTATTGATGGATGGAGTAGATATATTGACCCATCAATCCCAAGGTATTGATTAAATATCTAATGAAGATGCAACAGTATTAACATCTTTGTCGCCTCTACCAGAGCAATTGATAACTATATGAGTATCTTTTTCAAGAGTAGGGCATAGTTTATCTAACCAAGCAAAGGCATGGGAAGTTTCAAGTGCAGGTATAATTCCTTCTAGTTCACTAACAAGTTTTAAAGCGTCTAAAGCTTCTTGATCTGTGACTGATCCATATTCTGCTCTACCTATATCTTTTAGATGGCTATGTTCAGGTCCTACTCCAGGGTAATCTAAACCTGCACTTATTGAGTGAGCTTCTTGTACTTGACCATTATCATCTTGCAAGAGAAGACTCATTGATCCATGCAAAATTCCAACTGATCCTTTAGTGATAGTGGCAGCATGTTTGTCAGTATCAACTCCGCTTCCTGCGGCTTCAACTCCAATAAGCCGCACGGTAGTTTCTTTAACAAAAGGATGGAAAAGCCCCATTGCATTTGATCCCCCACCTACACAAGCAAGCAAAATATCGGGCAAAGATCCAAATGATTCCAAACATTGTTTTTTAGTTTCTTCACCTATAACTGCATGAAAATCTCGCACAATCTTTGGGAATGGGTGTGGGCCGGCAACAGATCCTAAAATGTAGTGTGTAGTTTCGACATTAGAAACCCAATCTCTAATGGCCTCACTAGTAGCATCCTTAAGTGTTGCAGTTCCAGAATTTACAACTTTAACTTCAGCTCCTAAAAGTTTCATTCTGAAAACGTTAAGGGATTGCCTTTTTATGTCTTCAGCACCCATGTAGATAATACATTTCAAGCCAAATCTCGCACAAACAGTAGCAGTAGCAACTCCATGCTGACCTGCTCCAGTTTCTGCAATTATTCTTTTTTTGCCCATTCTTATTGCCAATAAAGCTTGTCCAAGAGCATTATTAATTTTGTGGGCCCCAGTATGATTTAAATCTTCTCTTTTAAGCCATATTCTAGGAGTTGCTTGGTTATTTTTGTAATGTTCAGTAAGTCTTTTGGCTTCATAAAGTGGTGTTTCTCTTCCTACATAAGTCTTAAGTAGATGATTTAATTCTTCTACAAAAAGTTTATCTTTCCATGCATTAGATGCAGCGTCTTCTAGCTCAAAAAGAGCGGGCATTAGCGTTTCAGGAACATATTGACCACCATATTTTCCAAATCTTCCCTCTTTGGAGGGTTGATTTAAATCGTCGTTTTTATAGTTTTGATCTTTGCGAGAAAATGTACTTACCACTTTTTCTATAGAATAAGTATTAACTAACTATAGATTATATTGAAAATAATGGGAAAAAAAAATTGGATCGAATTTGATAATCAAGAAAAAAAATCTGAAGAAACAGCAAAGGTAGATACTTTAAATAAAAGATTAAAAATAAATATTTCAAAACAAAAAAAAGGTAAAAAGGGCAAGACTATAACTTTAATTAGAGGTTTAGGCACTGAGGATGAAATCTTATTAAAAGAATTACTAAAAAAAATTAAAGTTTTTTGTGGTACTGGAGGAACGTTAATTGATAGTAATATCCAGTTACAAGGTGATATGGTCTCGAAATCAATTGAGTTCCTTCGTAAAGAGGGATTTCATAATTTATGAAGCAAGGGTTAGGATAGGTTTTTAATTTTGATGATTCAAACAATGAAAGAACAAGATCAAGCAAAGTCAACCAATATTAAATGGCACAATTTAACTATTGATAGAGAAAAGTTAGAGAAAATGAGAGGTCATAAAGGAATGGTTATTTGGTTTACAGGTTTATCTGGATCTGGTAAGAGTACTTTAGCCAACGCTTTAAATGAAGTTTTACACTTTGATGGGTTTTCGACTTACGTTTTGGATGGAGATAATATTAGACACGGTTTATGTAAAGATCTTGGGTTTTCAGATGAAGATAGAGAAGAAAATATAAGAAGAATTGGAGAAGTTGCGAATTTATTTATGAATGCTGGGATAATAACTATTACAGCATTTGTTTCTCCATTTATTAGCGATCGAGATAAGGTGAGAAAAATTATTGGATCTAAGGATTTTATTGAAGTTTATTGTTCTGCTGATATCACAGTTTGCGAAAATAGGGATACTAAAGGTCTTTATAAGAAAGCTCGTTTGGGCGAAATTAAGGAATTTACAGGTATTTCTAGTCCATATGAAGCTCCTTATAATCCAGAACTTGTTGTTGATACAGGTTCGTTAGATTTAAATAATTCCGTTGAAAAAGTTATTAACTATCTTAAAAAAGAAAACTTTCTTAACAAGGCCTAATAGAAAAATATTAGTTTATTTATTTTGAAGGTAATTGTCGGCTCCAATAGTTGATAACTTATCGTTTTTAGTTCTTACTTGTGTATGAAGATTTGCTCTGAATTCTTTTAAAATTTTCTTTATGGATTCATCAAATAGACTAATCATCTCTATTGCTAACAATCCAGCATTTTGACCTCCATTAATTGCAACTGTTGCAACTGGAATTCCAGCTGGCATTTGAACAATTGATAAAAGAGAGTCAATCCCCTTAAGTGTCTTACTCTCTACTGGTACTCCAATTACAGGAATGCAAGTTATGGATGCCAGCATTCCAGGAAGATGAGCAGCACCACCAGCACCGGCAATTATTACTTTTATGTTTTCTGATTCTGCATTTTTTGCATATTCCATCATTTCAATAGGTGTTCGATGGGCAGAAAGTATGCAAACTTCAGTTTTTATTCCAAATTCTCTTAAAATATCAATGGCAGGTTTCAATGTTTTTAGATCTGAATCACTACCCATTACGACAGCAATTTTATAAATATCTTTAGAGTTCAATTCTGACAAAATAACAAATCAATTCTTTCCTATAATGGCGTGCAATTAATTTAGCGCCAGTTAGTTAGTATAAAAAGAATGAATTTTCCATGAATATTATGACCTCAAATAAGATTATCGAAAAAAGTGAAGTTAGGGAGTATTTTAATGGTACTGGCTTTGAAAGATGGAATAAAATTTATAGCAAATCTGATGAAATTAATACAGTTCAGAAAAATATTAGGAAAGGTCATCAAAAAACTGTAGATGATGTAGTCTCGTATATCAAAAATTATCCTGAACTAACAAAAAAAAGTTATTGTGATGCAGGCTGTGGTGTAGGAAGTCTTTCCATACCTTTACTAAGACTTGGTATAAAAGAACTACAAGTGAGCGATATTTCTTCTGAAATGATTAAAGAAACAAAGAAACGCATTAATGAATTAGGTTTGAATCAAGGTAAAATCAAATATGAAGTCTGTGATCTGGAAAAATTAAAAGGATTATTTGATGTTGTAGTTTGTTTGGATGTATTTATTCATTATCCTCAACCGGTCGCAGAAGAAATGGTTCAACATCTATGCGATTTAAGTAAAGAAAAACTAATCGTTAGCTTTGCTCCTTATACTCCATTTCTTGCTGTTCTAAAAAATATTGGGAAATTATTTCCTGGGCCAAGTAAAACCACAAGAGCATATACATTGAAAGAAAAGGGTATTATTAATGCTGCTAAAGAAAAAGGATTTAAAGTGGTTAAAAAGAAATTAAATCAAGCTCCTTTTTATTTTTCAAAACTAATTGAATTCGAAAAAATTTAATAGTTCATTTTACTAAATGATTTTCAAGTGCATAACGAACTAATTCGGTTCTGCTAGACGTACCTGTCTTAATAAAAAGTCTACTTACATATTTCTCAACATTTCTAATAGATGTTTCAAGCTGCCTTGCAATTTCCTTGTTCATCAGCCCCTCTGCTACTAGTTGAAGTACACTTGCTTCTCTTGGAGTAAAACTAGGAAGATTTATTTTATTTTCTGGATTAGTCTGGTTTTGGTCTGTGAGCATAGATTTTATTTCAGTAATTTGTTTTGCCATTTTGCTTACGTCAATATCTGCGAATCGTGCGGCTTCTTTTAATAAGCGTTCTTGTCTGTTGATTACATTTTTGACTCTTGCAGCCAATTCATCGGGATCGAAAGGTTTGGAAATATAATCATCAACTCCTGCAAGATAACCTTCTGTTCTGTCTAGGGTCATTCCTTTTGCAGTTAGAAAAATAACTGGAGTTCCTCCTAATTTTTCATCCTCTCTAATTTTTTCTAATAAAGCATAACCGTTGGCTCGAGGCATCATAACATCGCTAATTATCAAATCGGGGAAGACTGTTTGAGCTTTTTCCCAACCATCCTCTCCATCAACTGCAATAAATATTTCAAAGCCTTCATCTTCTAGAAATGTTTTAACAGCTGTTCTTAAACCAGGCTCATCATCAACTAATAAAATTCTTGATTTTCTTACAGGTTCATTATTTATTAGATTAATTTCATTCATTTTTTTAATTCTTTAATTTGATTTTCTAGTAATAAACAGAATTTTATATACTAAACATAATGCTATCAACTCCCATACTACTAGACTATCAATCTTCGACTCCTTGCTCTAAAGATGTCGTTGATTCTATGAAACCTTTTTGGAGTGAGATATTTTCTAACCCTGCAAATAAATCTAATTTGGCGGGGATTAACGCAAGCGCTATATTGGAAGCCTCAAGAGAAAAAATAGAACAAAGTTTATTTCTTAAGAATAAAAAAGTTATTTTTACAAGTGGGGCAACTGAATCTAATAACTTAGCCTTATTAGGTTTTGCTAGAAATTTCTATAAAAAAACAGGAAATTATGGACATATTATTACCTTAAAAACAGAGCATAAAGCTGTTTTGGAGCCCCTTAACCAACTTAAAAAAGAGGGATTTATGGTTACAGAAATTAATCCTGAGAAAGATGGCTTAATTTCAGAAGAACAATTCAAAAAAAATATAAGAGAAGATACATTTCTGGTTAGTGTCATGTTGGCAAATAACGAAATTGGAGTTATTCAGCCTTTAGAGAATATTTCAAAGATATGTAAATCGAGGGGAATAACTTTGCACTCTGATTTAGCACAATGTTTAGGTTATATCGAGTTAGACAATCTTTTATCAGACGTAAATATGATAACGATTAGTTCTCACAAAATATATGGTCCTAAAGGGATAGGACTTCTTTTGATTGATGAAGAAATTAATCTTGAGCCTTTAATTGTTGGAGGAGGTCAGGAATATGGTCTTAGGTCTGGCACATTACCTCTTCCTCTAGTAGTTGGCTTTGCTAAAGCAATAGAGATAGCAGTTCTTAATCAAAAAAATAATGCTGAGAAATTACTTTTTTATAGAAATAACCTTTTAGAGGGGTTGTTAAAAAATAATTCTGGTTTATTAATTAATGGCTCCATAGAAAAAAGATTACCTCACAATTTAAATTTGACTGTATTGGATTTAAACGGAGCAAAGTTTCATAAACTTTTAAAATCTAAAATAATTTGTTCTACTGGATCTGCATGTAGTAGTGGTGAACCATCTCATGTCTTACTAGCCTTAGGTAGATCTCTGAAAGAAGCAGAATCTTCAATAAGGTTAAGTATTGGATTAAGTACTAATTCAAAAGATATAAAACAAGCAATTCATATTCTTACAAATACAATCAGATCATTACGATAGAAATTATTGGCTTTTAATTTAATTGAGCAATTCTTAATTTTCCACTTCTAGCTCTTTTATTAAGTTCGACTTCTTCTTCGGAAGGAGTTATTGGCTTTTTTGTCAGGTTTTTTAGTCTTTGATCATTCTTAAAACAACTTTTAACTAACCTATCCTCAAGAGAATGAAAACTAATAACAGAAATAATACCCCCTGGCAAAAGCCATTCAGGTACAACTTGCAAAAATTTTTCTAATACTTCAATTTCTTTATTAACAGCAATTCTTAGTGCTTGAAATGTTCTTGTTGCTGGATGTATTTTTTTATATCTTTGTTTTGGTGGGAAGCAGCCTGCAATAGAGTAAGCTAACTCTTTTGTCCCAGAATATTTTCCATTTTCTTTCAAATCTAATTTTATTTTCCTAGCAATCTTTCTTGATAATCTCTCATCTCCATATTTATAGATTAGGTTAGCTAGATCTTTTTCATTTAACACCTCAATTAATTTCTCTGCATCAACATCAAGCAAAGGATTCATGCGCATATCAAGCGGACCATCTTTTTGGAAACTAAATCCTCTTTTAGGGTCATCAAGTTGGTTACTATTTACTCCAAGATCTGCAATCACAAAAGAAACTTTTTCTTTTGGTACAAAATCCGCAAAATTTGAAGCCCTTATATCAATCCTACTTTTAAACTCATCAAGTTTTTTTAAGGCTGATTTTCTTGCGAATGGATCTTGATCAAGTCCAATTATATTTAAATCAGAATATTTTCTCAATAAATGATAAGAGTGCCCGCCTCCGCCTAAAGTTGCGTCTATTCCCTTAAGTTGATTGTTATGAATAAGTGGGTAATGCTCTAATGAGGCCATAATCTCATCTGTCATAACTGATTTATGATTGAAAAAAGATGAATCAGATAGGTCAGTTTGCATAACTTTCGACTAAGATTTGTTTAGAAGTTAAATTTCGAATGGCTCAGCTAGAGACTAGAACAGAACCAATGGTGGTCAATTTTGGCCCTCACCATCCTTCAATGCATGGGGTTTTAAGGTTAGTTGTAACTCTTGATGGTGAGAATGTCATTGATTGTGAGCCAGTAATTGGATATTTACATAGAGGAATGGAAAAGATAGCTGAAAATAGAACAAATGTAATGTATGTCCCTTATGTAAGCAGAATGGATTATGCAGCAGGAATGTTTTATGAAGCTATTGTAGTAAATGCTCCTGAAAGATTAGCTAATATTTCAGTTCCCAAAAGAGCTAGTTACATCAGAGTTCTTATGCTCGAACTTAATCGTATTGCTAATCATCTTTTATGGCTTGGTCCCTTTTTAGCAGACGTAGGAGCTCAAACTCCATTTTTCTATATTTTTAGAGAAAGAGAGATGATCTATGATCTCTGGGAAGCTGCTACTGGACAAAGGCTAATAAATAATAATTTCTTTAGGATAGGCGGAGTCGCATGTGATCTCCCATACGGATGGTTAGAAAAATGTATAGACTTTTGCGATTGGTTTGGTCCTAAGATAGATGAATACGAAAAATTAATTACAAATAATCCAATTTTTAGAAAAAGAATTGAAGGTCTAGGAACAATACAAAGAGACCAGGCAATTAATTGGTCATTGTCTGGGCCAATGCTTAGAGCTTCTGGAGTTTCCTGGGATTTAAGGAAAGTCGATAGTTATGAATGTTATGACGATTTTGATTGGCAGATTGCTTCGGAAAAAGAAGGAGATTGTTACGCTAGATATCGAGTAAGAGTTGAAGAGATGAGACAATCACTAAGCATCATTCGCCAAGCCTGCAAAATGATTCCAGGAGGTCCAACAGAAAATTTAGAAGCTCAAAGAATGTCGACTGAAGATAAGAAAAGTGAAATATTTGGTATTGACTATCAATATGTAGCTAAGAAGGTTGCTCCAACTTTTAAAATTCCTAACGGAGAATTATATACAAGATTAGAGTCCGGCAAAGGAGAAATAGGTGTATTTATTCAAGGAAATAATGAAGTTACCCCATGGAGATTTAAAATCAGAGCAGCTGATTTAAATAATCTGCAAATATTGCCTCATATTCTTAAAGGTGCCAAAATCGCTGATATTATGGCAATCCTTGGTTCAATAGATGTCATTATGGGATCTGTTGATAGATAATTTCTTTAAATGAAACCCTCTGACTGGTTAATATTGCAGAAGAAAGTAAGGTTTGGTGATTGTGATTCTGCAGGTGTAATTCATTTTCATAACTTATTAAAATGGTCGCATGAAGCTTGGGAAGAAAGTATTGAAATCTATGGGATCCCTTGTAACGATATTTTTCCAGATTTTTCTATACGTAAAAGTCAAATTATTTTTCCAATAGTAAATTGTGAAGCAAACTTTCATGCGCCTATAAAAATTGGAGATTTATTAAAAGTAAAAATTGCCCCTCATAAAATTAATACTCATTTGTTCCAAATAAATAGCTTTTTTATAAAAAATGGAAATAAAGTAGCCGAAGGGAAAATTATACACTGTTCTTTAGATGTTGATTCAAGAAATAAAATAGAAATTCCCGATCAGCTAGAAAGATGGATAGAGGCTTCTAATGTGAGTACAAATTTAAAAGAATGCTGATTATTATTTTTTAAATTTATAGTTTATTTTTTCTGTAATGCTATTTTTGTTTTTAACAATCCACTTTTCAGGCTTTTCATGTTTAGGCCAACTTTGAGAAAAATTTTTTAATAAATTTAAAGAAATTTCAATATTTTTATCATTTGTAAGTTCTCTAAATTCAACTATTACTTTAATTTTATTTCCCCATAATTTGTTAGATACTTTCGCAATATTGAATTTATTAATTGGGATATTTTCTTTCATAATGAAATCATTTAATCTTGATTCAATTACTTCAGGGAAAACAACTTCTCCTCCTGAATTAAAGGCATTATCGCTTCTTCCAACAAATTTTAAATAGTAAGAATTATTGATTTGCTTAATTTCACCTAAATCACTTGTTTGCCACCACCCATTTTTATTTTTGAAATTTACAGTTTTTAAAGAATCTATTATTTCGATTCCAATTCTGGCTGATTTTATTTCGATTAATCCTTGTGCGTTAATTCTTATTTTCGTATCAGGTAGTATTTCTCCAACATTTTTAAAACCCATTAAGAATTCTTTTGGTTTTAAACTCGTAACCATTGCTGCTGTTTCAGTTGCGCCGTAACAAGGTGCTAATTTTATTTTTTCTTTTATACATTGTTCTGCAGTTTCGTCTGAAATTGAAGCTCCACCTACCCAAATTAGATCAAAAATTTTTAGCCAACTAATTCCATCTTTTTGATCTAAAAGTCTTTGTAATTGGGTAGGTACTAATGATGTAATCAAGTGTTTTTTGTTTTTTTTAAATTTAATTGTGAAAAGTAAAAGTTCTCGAGTTTTTTTTATCAAATTCGGAGAAATATTAATACAATCACATCCCCAAGTTTGACTTCTAAAAATTGGCATTAATCCACTTATATGGTTCAGGGGTAAAGTATTTAAAATTAAGCAGTTTTGTAATTCAAATCCTTGCTCTATTAGCCATTGACCTGATGTAGCTGCAGATAATTTAAGATTATTTAAATGGTGAAAACATTGTCTCGGTTTTCCAGAACTCCCACTACTGTTTAAGATAATTGCTGGCCCATTTTCAGTAATTGAATCTAATACATCTTTGTCTTCATAAAATTTGTTTTTTATATAAATAATTTTATTATCTCTAATTTTTTCAATAATTTTTTCTACAGATTGAGTTTCGTTATTTTCAACTTCAATAGTATGAATTTTATTTTTCATAGTTGATCCCATATCGTTTTTGCTTCATTTAAAAATAGAAACGAATTAGGGAATTTATTCATTGCTAAACCAGGAACTTTTGGTGTTGGTCCTTGTAATTGTAGAGAAGATAAATGATGGAGCCATCTCTTTCCTATTCCAGTTTCAAATGAGGTACTTATAGATATTAAAGCTTTTTTATTTTCTAATTCTCTTAAAAGCTTAACTGGATTATTTTCTTGAGAAGGCCTTCTAATTTGCCAACCCTTCCACTCATCAATCAATGTTGGAAATTTTAAAAGTGATTCGTCTAAAGCTATTGGAATTTTTTTGTTTAGTTCTGTCAGTCCATCAATATCATCAACACAGAGAGGTTGTTCTAACCAATCTATATTTTTATTATCTTTCAAAATATCAGCCCATCTATTAGCAATCTCTCTTCCCCAAGAACCATTAGCATCTATTCTTAACTTAATATTATTACCTATTTTGCTTAAAATTTCTTCTAATTTTGCTTCTTCCTCATGGTTATTTTTTAGTGCTACTTTCCATTTTAAGGTTAATGATTTTCCAATATCACAATGTCTTTTTTTAATATCATTTAGATCTGAAACTACATTTTCATGATTTAACAATATGGCTGTTTTACCAATTTCATCAAAGTAGTAGTTTTCTTTAAAAATTATTTTTCCATTAATCTCAGCTAATGCAGAATTTATTGCAGATTGAATGCATGGGTGAAAAATATTTATTTGCTCAGATAAATTAAATTCCTCTATATACTCAGGGATCATATCTAGTTGTTTCGCACACTTTTTTAAGTCTTTTTTGTGTAGCGGTGAAACTTCTCCAAACCCTATTTTTTTATCATTACTTATTAATTTAATTATCCAACCCGATTTTGTATGGTAATTGGTTTTAGAATTTTCTACTTTGGCCGATAACTTAAAGCTATAAGATTTTTTTTGAAATATTAAGTTCATTTATTTAGCAAGTAATTAAATATTAATCCTGTGATTAAACCAATTCCATTAAGAGTTTGAAATTTTATTGCGATGAATTTGCAATTTTTTATTGCAGAAGGTTTTGCATACGAAGATTTTAATAAATTTATAAGTCTTGTTGCTTGAGGGAAACTAAGCAAATAAAGGATGCAAAAAACTGGAATAAATCCATAAACTATTGTAAAAAGTTGAAAAATATATATTGTAAAAATTATCCAAGGCACAAATTGAGAACCTTTTTTTGCCCCTAAGCGAACTAAAGGTGAATTTTTCCCATGCTTTTTATCTTCAGAAATTTGATGAAAATGAGAACAAAATAACACAAGAGTTGTTGCCAAGGAAGGTCCTGAACCAAGTAATAAAGAAACTTTCCATGGAATATCTTCGAAGTAAATATTAGACGGATTTAACGCAATTAAGACTGCAGAGTACGCAAAAGGTCCAAATGCAAGCCAGCATAATGGTTCTCCTAAACCTTGATAGCCTAATCTAAAAGGAGGACCTTGATATAAGTATCCTAAGAAGCAGCAAGCTGCCACCAAAATAAAAATGTTTATACTTGTTGATACTGAAATAATTAAAATTATTAATAAACCAATAACTAAAGATGTGTATGCAATAAATGAAATTATTTTCTTATTTTTTACAAGATTTATAATTGAATGGAATTTAAATTCATCGATCCCTGTTTCTGCGTCGTATAAATCATTAGTTAGATTTTCCCAAAGTAATATCAAAATTGCAGCTAAAGTAAATGAAATCAAATTATAAATTTTTACCTCTTCATATTGATTGAGCAAGTAAGCCCCTGTTATTAAAACTGGAAGTATGGCCACAGAATAAAGAGGCCATTTTATTGCTTTTTTCCATAATTTTTTTTTATCTTCGTCCATTTTTAATTAACACGCAAAATTAGATAATTATTGCATTTAGTTTATAAATTGAGTTACATTTTTTACTTTATTGCATCATTTTTAGTTATTTTCAATAAGTAATGAAAAATGATTTAAACTTAACAGATTTTTTAAAAGATGTATTTTCCTCTTTCGATAAGAAAGTTGTAAATTCTGGATTAGTAAGTATTTGTGTTGAGATTCCTTGTATTGATTTATTTCAAGTTTATGAATTGTTAATAAATCAATATCCGTTTTCTTCATTTTGGGAGGAATCTGATGGCATTTCATATATAGCTTTCGAGAAGTGTAAATATGTTACTCTGGATGGCCCAAAAAGATTTGAGGTAGCAAAAGAGTTTAATTCTGAGAATTTTAAAAATTTAATTAACTTAACTAATGAATCGCATAATTCTGCACTTTCAAAAATAATTTATTTATTTTCTTTCTCTGAAAATTTGAATAATAAGAATTTACCTTCAGATATCCCTAGTTTGGAAGCAATTTTGCCAAAAATATTAATTACTAAAAGTGGCAAGAATTGCTGGTTAAGAATCAATGGTCATGTTGAAGGTAAATCATCATTAAGAACATTAATTGAAGAAATATGGACAATTAGAAATCAAGTTATTAATTCTGGCTCAGAATTAATAAAATCATCTGGCTTAAAAACTAGTTTTGATTCCCCTTTTATTGATGATTTCTCACGCTCCTTAGAAACTTCTAAAACAAACATGAAAAAAGTAGTAAATAAAGGAATTCAATTAGTAGAGAAAGATATCCTCGAAAAGATAGTTTTAGCGAATAGGATTAAAATAAAACTTAAAAATAAATTAGATTTAGTAGAAATTTTAAAAAGATTTAAAAAGAAGCAACCAAATACATGTAGATACGTTTGGAAAAGGAATAGTAAGGATATTTTGTTTGGAGCATCTCCAGAAAAATTATTTTCTTTCTCTAAACCTAATTTAACTTTAGAGGCTCTTGCTGGAACTATCTCTACTAATTCAAATTTTAAGAAACTCCTAAAAAGTACTAAAGACTTAAAGGAACATAATTATGTAATACAACATTTGATTAAATCTTTAGAAGTTTCAAAAATAACAAACTTTAAAAAAAGTGATATCAAGGTAAATTCATTTGGAGATATTTCTCATTTGCAAACACTCATTTTCTCTAAAGTTGAAAATATTTGTCCTTTTGAATTGCTTAAAAACTTACATCCATCTCCAGCTGTTTGTGGATACCCAAAAAATGCAGCATTGGATTGGATAAACACTCTTGAGTCTTTTCCTAGAGGAAATTATGCTTCTCCAATGGGTTGGGTTGATTCATCAGGCAATGCTTCATTTCTTTTGGCAATAAGAGGCGCAAGATGTATTGAAGAAAATATTGAATTTACTGCAGGTTCAGGTATAGTTTCTGGCTCCGTTTTAGAGAAAGAAATAGATGAGATTAAATTGAAATTTGAATCTATAGTAAAACAGATATTTTGCGCTAAAAACCCTAGATAATTTCTACTAATTTTTCAATAACTTCCTCTGAAACATTTTTATTGGATAAATTTTCTATTTCTCTTAAACCTGTTGGACTGGTTACATTAATCTCGCTAAGCATTCCATTTATTACATCAATACCTACAAAAAATAAACCCTCATCTTTGAAGTGTTGAGATAATTCTGAGCAGATACTTTTTTCTTTTTCTGTTAATAATGTGGGTTCAGCCTTGCCTCCCATCGCTAAATTACTCCTAAAATCACCTCCTTGAGGAATCCTATTTATTGATCCAATTGCTTCTCCGTTTACGATAATTATTCTTTTATCACCCTCTATGACTTCAGGAATAAATTTTTGCATCATAACGGGTAATTCTTCTTGAGAAGTGATTAATTCAATGATTGATTTAATTCCTGGAGAATTTTTATTTATCCTTATAACACCTTGACCACCTTTTCCTCCTAGAGGTTTTATAACTACTTCATTATTTATATTTGCAAAATTAATAAGATCTTTTACCTTACTAGCAACTATTGTAGGTGCCATTAAGTGGCTGTATCTTAAAGCACCTAGCTTTTCATTCCACGCTCTTAACGATGAGGGTTTGTTTATTACTTTTACTCCTTTTCTTTCGGCAACTTCTAAAAGATGGGTTGCATATAAATAAGCCTCATTTACAGGAGGATCTTTTCTCATCCAAATGCAATTAAATTCGGCGAGAGGTATGCAATCATTCTCTTTGAAAGAAATCCATGGAATTACTTCAACTTTTACGGAAGATGCCCATACTTCATCACCTCTAGCTTCGAGGTCTTGAGGTGTACAACTCCAGATTTCAATATTTTTTTTTGATGATGCTTGCATTAAAGCAGCAGTTGAATCTTTTAAGGGATTTATATTTTTAATTGGATCTATTACGAATAGAAATTTCATAAGATCTAGTTTAATAATGCTTCTAATTTATTTTCATTTTCTAATGCGTAGAGATCATCGCAGCCTCCGATACCCTCATTATCTATAAATATTTGTGGTAATGTTCTTCTGCCATCAGCTCTTTCAATCATCAATGCTCTGGCATCTTCGTCGCCATCTATTTTATATTCCGTAAAATTTACATTTTTTTTCTTGAGTAGTGATTTTGCTCGAATACAGAATGGGCAATATTGCCAAGTATAAATTTCAACTTTGGACATTTTTTTAAAATAATACTTAGTTTATACTATTAAACAAAAGTGCTTGTTAGATTATAAATAACGATTAAATTCTATTTTGATAGATATTACAGATTTCAAAAAAGATCTTTCGGAACTAACAGAGCGCCTGGGTAATGCTCAGGATTGTCTTTGACGTTCCAAGATTAAAAGCGAAAAGGAAAGAGTTAGAGCAAATTTCTGCTCAGCCTGAATTTTGGGATAATCAAGAAGAAGCTAAAAAGCAAATGTTAATCCTTGATGATGTCAAAGCACAACTCGAATTGTTAGATAAATGGAAAACTTTTATTTCTGATGCTAATGCCTCTCTTGAGCTTTATTCTCTAGAACCCGAAGAGGAAATGATTTTAGAATCGCAGCTGGGATTAAAGAAATTAAGAGAGAATTTGGATAAATGGGAATTTGAAAGATTGTTATGTGGTGAATACGATAAGGAAGGAGCAGTAGTTTCTATTAACGCAGGTGCGGGTGGAACAGATGCGCAGGATTGGGTAGAGATATTATTAAGAATGTACTCTAGATGGGCCGATAATAATCAAATGAGCCTTGTCATTAATGAATTATCTCAAGGAGAAGAAGCAGGTATTAAAAGTGTAACGTTTGAAATTGATGGAAAATATGCATATGGCTATCTGCAACATGAAAAAGGAACTCATAGATTAGTAAGAATTTCTCCTTTTAATGCCAATGGCAAAAGACAAACCAGCTTTGCTGGGGTAGAGGTTATGCCAAAATTAGATGATAATATTTCACTTGATATACCTGAAAAAGATTTAGAAATTACAACGAGTAGATCCGGTGGAGCTGGAGGACAAAATGTTAATAAAGTAGAAACAGCAGTGAGAATTGTTCATTTGCCTTCAGGGATTTCAGTAAGATGTACTCAAGAAAGATCTCAATTACAAAATAAAGAAAAAGCTATGTTACTTTTAAAGTCTAAACTATTAGTGATTGCTAAAGAACAACGAGCTGCTGAAGTCGCTGATATTAAAGGTGATATTGTGGAAGCTGCATGGGGCAATCAAATAAGAAATTATGTTTTCCATCCCTATCAAATGGTAAAAGATCTCAGGACTATGCAGGAGACCAACGAGTTAGATAGTGTTTTAGATGGTGGACTTGACCCATTTATTCATGAATTATTACGTATGAATATTTCTTCTAATGAATCTATTGAATAACTAATGGAAAATAAAAACGAAATTTTAGAAAAAAAAGTTTCTCCTCCAAGCTTTATAAAGCTTGCTATGAGAAATATGGTAAGGAAAGGCTCAAAAAGTATTTCTCATTTTTCAATAACCTTTCTAGTTTTAATTGGGATATTAATACTTGTGGCCACAATAGGAAAGCCCAATATTCCAGTTTAAGAATTTATGAAAGAAAAAATTATTTCTGAAATAAATTTAGATTTGGTTTTTCAATGTAATGATTTCTCTCAATTTTCAAATAAGTTAAAAGATACTAAAACTCATCTTATTTTTGAATCTATTTTTTGGGAGAAAGTTTTTTTATCTTGGATAAATACTATATTAAAAAAAGAGGATTATGAATTACCAAATTATATTTTTGAAAAAAAATCTTTTTCATTAGGCTTACAGATAATATCAAATCAAGAAATTGCTTCTTTGAATAAGAAATGGATGCAAAAAAATGGTCCAACTGATGTTCTATCTTTTCCAATTATTTCTGATGAATCTCTAAATAATTTAGATCATATAGAGTTGGGAGATATTTTTATATCATTAGAGATGGCACTTGAGCAATCTTATGAATATAAACATTCAATCTATAGAGAGATGATCTGGTTGGCTAGTCATGGATTTTTACATCTTTTGGGATGGGAACATAATAATGAGCATGATTTAGAAAATATGTTAAATTTCCAAGAATATTTAATTACTCGATTAGATTAAAAATAAATGGAAAAAAAAATAAACTATTTAGAAAATAGAAAAGAATCATACAAAACTTCTAGTAATGTATTTATAAGTTTTAAGTATGCTTTCAGTGGTATTAGTTATGTATTAAAAACTTCAAGAAATTTTAAAATTCAATTAATTTTTGCAGTTGCAAGTTTAATAATTGGTTTTTTACTAAAAATTAGTCTAAGTAATTATGTTATTTTGATTGCAACAATAATGTCTGTTTTAATATTAGAAATATTGAACACATCTATTGAATCAATCGTTGATTTAGTAGTGAAAAAAGAATTTAGTATTTTGGCTAAAATTTCAAAAGATACTTCTGCAGGAGCAGTATTATTAGCTTCCATTAATTCTGTTATTATTGCTGTATATATCTTTGTTCCTAAAATAAAGTTGTTATTTTAAATCCATATAAATATGTTTCTTGTTATTGATAATTACGATAGCTTTACTTATAACCTTGTTCAATATTTAGGAGAACTTTCAGTTGAGCATGAAATAACTAAAGAATTAATAGTTAAAAGAAATGATGAAATTACTTTAGAAGAAATTATCAAACTAAATCCTGGTGGAATTCTCTTATCTCCAGGTCCAGGTAATCCAGATCAATCTGGAATTTGTCTGCCAATTCTAAAAAAATTATCTAAAAATATTCCGACCTTGGGAGTTTGTTTAGGTCATCAAGCTTTGGCCCAAGCTTTTGGAGGTAAGGTTATAGTTGGGAAAGAACTTATGCATGGTAAGACATCCAAAATATTTCATAATCAAAAAGGATTGTTTAAAGATATCGAGACTCCATTTGTGGCTACTAGATACCATAGTCTTATAGTTGATTCAAGTTCTTTACCATCTTGTTTCGACATAACTGCGACTTTAGAAGACTCAACAATTATGGCTATCTCTCATAAAGAATATAAACATTTACATGGGGTACAGTTCCATCCTGAAAGTGTGTTGACGCAATTTGGTCATAAATTAATTAGTAATTTTCTAAAAATGGCTGAACAAAAGTAAAATAAAAAAAAATAATATTATGATTTCTCAAATTAAAAACTTTTTATTTTTGATATTAGTTAGCTCTTTTTTACCTACCTCTTTATTGGCAAGGAACTTAGGAATAAAAAGTTTGGGACATAGTAGTTTTTTAATTACTAGTGCAGATAAATCTATTCTTATAAATCCCTTTAAAGCAATAGGTTGTGCAAGTAATTTAAAGGAGCCAAAAGAAGTCAACGTAGATTTTATTTTGGCTAGTTCTAGGCTTCCAGATGAAGGATATAACCCTAATGATCAACTAATGTTCGTTGAGCCAGGAATCTATCAATTTGAGGATATTTTATTAAATGGAATTTCTGTACCACATGACAGAGTAGATGGAAGAAGATTTGGGATGGCAACTGTTTGGAGTTGGGAGCAGAATGACCTTAAAATTGTTCATATGGGAGGAGCTGCTGGTGATATTGATATAAATAGTCAAATTATTTTGTCTGCTCCAGATATATTGTTTATTTCAATTGGAGGAGGAATAAAATCATACAATGGTAAAGAAGCATCAAAAATAGTTAAGCTTCTAAAACCTAATGTAGTTATTCCTGTTCACTTTGAACGCGGCAAAAAAATTAATAAAGAATGTGATTTCTCAAATGCTGATTTATTTATCGAAAATATGAAAGATTTTAAAGTAAAATATGTTGGAAAAGATTTTCAAATAAAACCTAAAAGAATCGATCAAAATACAATTTATATTTTCAGTAATTAATTTTTTAAATCTAATATCTTGTAATTGTCCCAGAAAAAAATCATTTGTTCTTTAGTTCCAATACTAACCCTTATAGAATTACCGATATCTTTTTTGTTTTCCATACTTCTAATAAGAATACCTTTTTCTCTCATCTGTTGTATTAAGATTTTAGGATCTTTTTTTGGCCAAATTAAGAAATAATTACCTCCACTAAAGTGAGTTCTGATTTTTGTTGATTTAAATTTATTTAAAATCCATTCCCTCGCCTTTTTTACTTCTAAAACATAATTATCAATATATGATTTGTCTTTAAGTGCTGCTAATGCAGCTGTTATAGCAAAGCTGTTTACATCATATGGTCCTGTAACTTTATTAATATACTGAATTAAACTTTTATTGCCAAAAGTAAAACCTATTCTTAAACCAGCTAGACCTGCAGTTTTTGAAAGAGATTGGATTATTAGTATATTTTTATTCTTTTCAAAATCTATCGATTCAAGAAGACTATCTCCATTAAATTTTTCATATAGTTCATCAACAACTATTAATGAATCTTTATTGATATTGGCTAAATTAATTATTTCATGAGAGCTTAGAACAGTTCCTGTTGGATTATTTGGATTGCAAATAAATATTAACTTTGGATTATGCATTATTATTTTTTCCCTAAATTCTTCGATGGGGAATAGAAAATTTTCTCCAATGTAAGAACAACTTATTTTTTTCATTCCTCGGATTTCTGCACAAGGAGAATAGTAACCAAAAGTTGGATTTGTTGTTAGAAATATTTGATCTTTTTCTCCAAAGCAATTGAAAATTGCATTTATTGCTGCATCTGCTCCATTGAAAATTCCGATTTCATCATTACCAAATTTTCTTGAATCAAGATATTTATCACATAAAAATTTTTTTAAAAAATTATATTCTGGATAAATTGAAATCTCATCTAATTTTATCGCTTGTAATGCCTCTAGAACCTTAGGACTTGGACCTAAAGTATTTTCATTAAAGTCTAAGCGGAGTAAATTTCTTCTATTTTCTAAAGGTGCAGAGTAAGATTGCATATTTATTATTTCTTCTCTTGGTTTTGGGAAAAGATTATTTAATGGATCAAAATCATTCATTACATTCTTTCTAAAGTTTCAATTCCTAAAAGCTCTAAGCTTAATTTTAGTGTTTTTGCAGTTAGGTCACATAAATTAAGCCTAGAAATTTTTATATTTTTTTCTTCTTTGAGGATTGGAACTTGATCATAGAATCTATTAAAAGTCTGACATAGCTCGAACAGATAATTGCATAATCTATTTGGCATTAAGTCTTTTTCAATAGAAATTATGACTTCATCGAACTTAAGTAATTTTCTGATAAGTTTCCACTCAGATTTATGTTCATAATTTACGTACTGAAAATCTTTAGAGTGATAAACAAAATTATTTTTTCTTTTAATTCCTAAAATTCTTACAAGTGTATATAACAAATAAGGAGCAGTATTACCATTTAGGGAAAGCATTTTATCAAAACTAAATTGATAATTGGTAATCCTATTTTGACTTAAATCTGCATACTTAACAGCTCCTAATCCAATAATTCTTGAAGTATTTGCTATAAACTCTTCGGTCTCATAACGATCTTCATCTTCTAATCTTTTCAATAAATCTTCTTTTGCTCTTCTAACTGCTTCATTTAATAAATCTTTTAGGCGTATTGTTTCACCTTCTCTTGTCTTTAGTTTTTTGCCATCAATTCCTTGAACTAACCCAAAAGGGACATGGTCTACTTGACAATTTTCTGGGATCCATTTTGCTTTTTTTGCAACTTGAAAAACTCCAGCAAAATGATTTGCTTGCCCATGATCAGTTACATAAATAATTCTTGAAGCATCATCGCCATTAGGAGGTTTATTAAATCTGTATCTTATAGCAGCAAGATCTGTAGTGGCATAATTAAAACCCCCATCTTTTTTTTGAATAATTAGCGGTAAAGGTTTGCCTTCTTTATTAGTCATCCCATCTAAAAATACACATTTTGCTCCTTGATCTTCTACTAATATTTTTTCTAAATTCAAATCATCAATAACTGATTTTAAGAAGGGATTATAAAAAGATTCACCTCTTTCTTCTATTTTTATTTTTAAATTTTTATAGATTTCATCAAATTCTTTCCTTGATTGATCACATAATAATTTCCAAGCTTTAATCGATTTAATATCTCCACTTTGTAACTTAACTACTTCCTCTCTAGATCTTTTTTGGAATTCAGATTCGTTATCAAATCTTTTTTTTGATTCTTTATAAAATTCAACTAAATCACTTATTTTGATCTTTCCTATTTCTTCTAGATCATTTGAATATAAATCTTTGAGCTGAGTAATAAGCATGCCAAATTGTGTTCCCCAATCACCAACATGATTGAGTCTTAATACTTGATAACCTCTTAACTCGAAAATTCTAGATATTGAGTCACCTATTATTGTTGATCTTAAATGCCCTACATGCATTTCTTTAGCAATATTAGGGCTAGAAAAATCTACAATAACTTTATTGGACAAACCACTATCTAAATCTTTTCTAATTAGAGGTATGCCAGCCCTATTGCATTGAATATTTGACTTAATTTCATTTATTAGAACCTCATCTTTTAATTTTATATTTATAAATCCAGGTCCAGCTATTTCTAGACTCTTACATAAATTTGATATGCTTATATTTTTATTTAAAAGGTTAATAAAATCATTAGAAATATCTCTTGGGTTCTTTTTATATATTTTAGATAAACTTAAACAAACATTACATTGATAATCACCAAATTCCTCTTTTGATGATTGTGTAATTAAATTTTTTCGAAGAATTTCGAATTCTCCTTTTTTATCATTTTTTTCAAGACTATCTAAAAGAGATTGTTCAAATTGTTTTGTTAATTCTTTAAAAATGATTAGCATTAATTATTCAATTATTTATCTATATAATTAATTAATATAACGCATACTCAAATCAATCCAATTACTTTTGGTGATTGAAGAACTTGTTGAAATCAAATCAATACCTTTTATTAGATATTTACTAATTTCTTCAGGGTTAATTCCAGAAACTTCTATTATCAACTTTTTATTTACTTCTTTTTTTAAGCTATTCATTGATAAATCTCTTAATTCTTGAACGTTTTTTGTGATTATTTCAGGGCTAAGTTCATCCAATAAGACACTATCTGCTCCTGCTAATACTGCTTCTTTTGCCTGTTCGATATTCTCAGCTTCAATTATGATATGAGTTGTAAAAGGCGAATTTAGTCGAATTTTTTTTACTGCATTATTGAGATTATCTGTCCATGCAATGTGATTTTCTTTTATCATAGCTGCATCGTATAATCCCATTCTATGATTGACTCCACCTCCGCATTTGAATGCATATTTTTCAAATATTCTTAAGCCAGGAGTCGTTTTCCTAGTATCTGCTAATTTTATATTTGTACCTTCTAACTTATTTACAAGATTCTTTGTGTATGTTGATATTCCAGATAAATGCATTGCTATATTTAAGCTTATTCTTTCACTAGCTAGCAAACTTTTTGAAGGCCCATATATTTCTAAGAGTTTTTGATCTTTAACAAATTGATCTCCATCAGAGATATTAAATTTTGGAATGATTTTTAAATCAATTTTTCTAAAAATTTCTTTTATAATTTCAACCCCGCAGAATATACCCTCTTCTTTTGCAATCCAATATGCATTACCATTCTCTTCTGTAATAGAGGAACTTGTAAGATCTCCCCTACCTAAATCTTCATCGATCCAATTATCAATGATTTTACTTATTATTGGAGTATTTAAATCCACTAAACTAAGAAATAATTAATTAATAAAAATTAAACTGAAGTTAGAGAATCAACTATATATCACTATGTAATTTAACTCAAATTTATTTACCAATACAAAACTTAGAAAAAATATTATCTAGAAGTTCCTCTGTTAATTCTTGACCAGTTATTTTAGATAAGTTTTGAATTCCATCTCTCAGCTCAATTGATAATAAATCAAATGGCAATTTATTTTCAATTATTTCATCAGTATCATTTAAATTAGATAAGCAAGCAGACAAATTTGTTAGATGTCTTTCGTTTAAAAATATATTGATATTTTCTACTTGTTTTAATCCGCATTTTTTTATAATTGTGTCTATTAATAATCTTTCACCATCATTATTCTTAATACTCATAAGAATTGTGTTTTTTAACTCATTTGAATTAATATTTTTGCAATCAATTAAATCTTTTTTATTGCCCAAAATAGTAATTAATTTTTCTTTAGGAATTTCTTGTATTATTTTTTTATCTTCTTCATTAAATCCTTCTTCAAGACTATAAATATAAATTATAAAATCTGACTCTTTTATTTTCCCAAAACTTTTTTTAATTCCAATACTTTCAATTTGTTCATGAGTTTTTCTTATGCCAGCAGTATCAATTATTTTCATTGGAATATCATTAATAGTTAAATTAACTTCAATAACATCTCTAGTTGTTCCAGGAATATTAGTTACGATTGCTTTCTCTTTTTTTGCAAGCAAATTTAATAAAGAGCTTTTGCCAACATTTGTTTTACCTATAAGCGCAATGGATATTCCATTGTGAATATATGAATTTCTTTTTGCATTTTCTATTAGTAATTCTATTTTTTCTTTGACTTTTTTAATGTTTTTTAGATATTTGGTGTAATCAAAATCTGTGAAGTCTTCTTCAAAATCAACTCTCGCTTCTATTTCGCAAAGTTGATTTATAAGGTCATTTTTAATATCATCAATTTTTTTCTTTATTTCTCCTTGAACCCCGCTAAAGGCTAACTCGGCTGATCTGGTATTGCTTGCATTAATTAATTGATTAATCGACTCGGCTTGAGTAAGGTCTATTTTCCCATTAAGAAAAGCTCTTTGACTAAATTCTCCTGGGTTTGCAAGTCTAACTCTAGAATTACTAGATAATAATATCTTTAAAACTTTATTTACTATGATAATTCCGCCATGGCAATGAAGTTCAACTACATCCTCTCCTGTGAAGCTATTTGGGGATTTCATCACTAAAATTAAAACCTCATCTATAAATTTATTTTGTTTATTTTCCTGAATAAAACCACGAAAAACTCTATGTGATTTCCATGCATATTTAGATTTAGTTTGAACAATCTTTCTGCAAGAATTTATTGCGTCTTTCCCTGATACTCTTATTATCGCAACTCCTCCCTTCCCAATACTTATAGCTGAAGCAATTGCGGCTATCGTATCTTCTGTAGTAACTATCGAATCCATCTCTCGCTTTGTTATGGATAATTAAGTAAGATTATCAAGAATTTAATTTTGAAATTTTCTTTCTGAATGAGATTTAAAAGAGATATTACCTATAAGAAAATTCTATCATTATTTAGGAGTCAGAATGGAAGTCCTTTCTTTAATGCTAAAGGTTTAGCTATAGGGGTGTTTAGTGGTTGCTTTCCATTTTTTGGTTTTCAGACTTTAATGGGAGTATTTTTTGCGAAAATAGCTAAGGGAAATATTGTTCTAGCTGCAATTGGTACCTGGATCAGCAACCCTTTTACTTATATTCCACTTTATTATTTTAACTATAAAGTTGGTTCGATTTTTTTAAATAATCCTTCTAATAAAATTCTTGAAAAAAGTTTAGTTATTGATGACTTATGGAAACAAGGTAGAATTTTTTCCTTAAAATTACTCTTAGGTTCATCTTGTGTAGGTATTTTATTAGCTTTGATTTGCGGCAGTATTGTTTTCTTTATCTACAAGATAAAAAGTAAAAGATAGATTGATCTGATTTTAAAATTAACTTTGTCCAACTCTGGCAATATCTAAAACATCTGCCATTGATTTAATTTGTTCAATTGTTTTGTGAAGTTGATTATAACTTTCAAGACCTACACAAAGATTTATAATAGCTGGTTTACCATAAGCAGTTTTTACATTGGCGTCACTAACGTTTATACCTTTATCAGATAACCGCATAAGAATATCTTTAAGAACTCCAACTCGATCAATTACTTCTATTCGTAGCTGAATTGGAAACTTATTATCGCTAGTTTTATTATCTTGATTCCAACCGACAGGTAATCTTCTCTCTATTGGAATTGGTATTACATTTTCACAATCTTCCCTATGTATAGTTATCCCATGGTTGCCGAGCGACACAGTTCCGATAATATCCTCGCCTGGGAGTGGGGAACAGCATTTACCTATTCTGTAATCAAGACCTTCTATCCCGGAAATTGGTGATTTAGCTGCTGTATTAGATTGATTAGTGGATAAATTATTATTACTTTTAAGAGATTTTGCTATTTCAGAGTCAGAATCATTTTTTACATCTTCTGTCTGTAATTTTATTTCTTCTCTTAGTCTGTTTAATACTTGATGCAAAGTTAAACCACCAAAACCAAGAGATGCAAGAAGGTCTTCAGTAGTTTTTAAATTGCATCGATTTGCAACTTTTTTCATGGCTTCACTAGAAAGTAATGCTTCAAAACCGTTTCTACCTACTTCTTTTTCAAGTAGATCTCTACCTCTTTTAATCGTTTCATCACGATGGCTTTTCTTATACCATTGGCGAATTCTATTTTTAGCAGTTGGCGTAACTACAAAGTTCAGCCAATCCAAGCTTGGAGTAGCATTATTACTTGTCAAAATTTCTATGAAGTCACCATTTTGAAGTGCTGTAGATAATGGAGAAAGCTTTTCATTAATTCTTATTCCATTACAGTGATTTCCAACTTCAGAATGGATTCTGTAGGCGAAATCTATCGCGGTAGATCCTTTCCTTAAACCAACAACATCTCCTTTTGGAGTGATTACAAATACTTCTTCATCAAATAAATCTTCTTTAATTGAAGCTAAATAATCATTATGATCCCTTTCATTACCTTCTTGTTGCCATTCTACTAATTGTCTTAGCCAATTAAATCTCTCGGCATTACTTTTAGCAGGAGAACCACCCTCTTTATATTGCCAATGAGCGGCAATACCATATTCAGCAATTTGATGCATCGAAGTAGTTCTAATTTGAACTTCAATAGGTCGATGTCTTCCAATCACAGAAGTGTGTAAGGACTGATATCCGTTGGGTTTTGGTAATCCTATATAGTCTTTAAATCTTCCTGGAATTGGTTTGAAAGTATCATGAACAACTGCTAAAGCTCTATAACAACTATCTGAATTGTCCACGATAATTCTTAGGGCAGCAACATCATAAATCTCGTGAAAATGCTTTTGTTGTCTTTCCATTTTGCTCCAGATGCCATAAAGATGTTTTGGCCTTCCTGTTATTTCAAAATTTTTCAAACCCGCTGAATTCAAGTTTTCCTTCATAAGATTCAAAGTTACTTTTAATCTTTTTTCTCTATCACTTCTTTTAACGGCGATTTGATCTTTAAGATCTAGATATTCTTTAGGCTCTAGGAATTTAAAAGCTAAATCTTCTAATTCCCATTTAAATCTGTTTATTCCTAGTCGATTAGCTAATGGTGCATAAATCTCTCTTGTTTCTCTCGCTATTCTTAGTTTTTTCTCATCATTTAGCCATTCAATTGTTCTCATGTTATGAAGTCGATCTGCAAGTTTAACTAAGACAACTCTGATATCGCTGGCCATAGCCAAAAACATTTTCCTAAGATTTTCAGCTTGTGCTTCAGTCCTGTTGTTAAAGTGAATGCCGCCTAATTTTGTTACACCCTCTACAAGTATTTTTACTTCTAATCCAAAATTTGTTTCTATTTCAGATAAATCAATGCCAGTATCTTCAACTACATCATGTAAAAGGCCTGCAGCAATAACAGATGAACTAGCACCTATTTCTTTAAGGAGATTTGCAACAGCAACTGGGTGGATAATGTATGGCTCGCCGCTCGCACGGAATTGTCCATCATGAGCTTTATAAGCAAGTTTAAAAGCCTTTACTATAAGGTTTTGATTCTCATCATTTTCTTTATTTGATTTTTCAAAATTATGAATATCTTTAAGAAGCCAATCGGGAATGTTTATTTGATAATTCAAAGATTCACTTTCATATTTTTTATTTTCAGGCAAAATAGTTTTGGAAACTTCAATTTCGTTTTTTTCTTTTGAATTTGCAGCTGCCTCGGACATTTTATATTGCTTTAGATGTATTTTATTTATGTCTAGAAAAATTTGCTATAAATCATGGAAAAAAATAAAGAAAAAATTATTGTAGTTAAAAATCTTACTGTTAAATATGGTCTAAAACAGCAACCTATTATCAAAAATTTTAATTTGGAAATAGATAATGGAGATCATTTGGCCATAATAGGACCTTCTGGATGTGGAAAGACCACTTTTGCAAAAACATTAGTAAATATATTGCCTGCAAAGGCCACTTCTAACGGGTATCTATCGATTTCTAATGTAGATCCTAGGAAAATAAACAACAAAGATGCACAATTATTTAGAAGAAAGAATTTTGGATTTATTTATCAAGACTCTATAAAAAAACTTAATCCGCTAATGAGAGTTGGGGATCATTTATATGAATTATTTAAAACACATGATCAAACTAAATCATCTTTAGCTATTAAAAAATTAGTAAGAGAAGTTTTTCAAAAAGTCGGAATTGAAGAAAGTAGACTTGATTCTTTCCCACATCAATTTAGCGGCGGAATGAGACAGAGAGTTTCTATAGCAATGGCACTTGCTTTGAAACCTAAATTATTAATAGCTGATGAACCTACAACAAGCTTAGATACCAAAACAAGTTTTGAAATTATGCAAGAAATAATTCATCTATGTAATGAATTTGATACAACTTTAATTTTAATTAGTCATGATATTAATCTTGCAGCAAAGTGGTGTAAAAAAGTTGCAATAATTGAAAAGGGATCGATTGTTGAAAAAGGTAATATATTAGATATTTTTCAATCACCAAAATCAGATATCGGGAAAAAGTTAGTAAATGCTTCAAAAATAGTATTAGAACCAAATACTAAAAATAATGCTCGAGATGAGATCGTTCTAGAGGTAAATAACCTAAGACATTGGTATAAATTAAATTCTTCAATTTTCATTAATAAATGGAATAAGGCTTTAAATGAAGTTAGTTTCAAGTTATATGAGAATGAGACTCTTGGAATAGTTGGTTCTTCAGGGAGTGGTAAAAGTACATTATGTAGGGCTTTAATTGGACTTCTTAAAGTAAGAGGTGGAGAAATCAAAATTTATGATAAAAATCATGCACCGAAAAAAAATAAATCTTTTAAAAAGAACAATAAAGTGCAAATTATTTTTCAAGATCCTTTCTCAAGTTTGAACCCGAAAATGACAATTAAAAGTATTTTGGAAGATATATTTTTTATTCAAAAAATTTCAGATAAAAGAAAAATCGAAAAAGAAATAAAATTAATGTTTAGAAATTTGAATCTTCCCTTAAATAATGATTTTTTTAATTCTTATCCTAGCCAATTATCTGGTGGTCAATTGCAAAGAATTTCATTAGCCAGAGCGCTATTGTTGAAACCAAAAATTTTGATTTGTGATGAGAGCGTTAATATGTTGGATGCTTCAGTAAAAATAGAGATTCTTGAATTACTTAGAGTCTTGCAAGAAAAAATGAATTTAACGATTATCTTTATTACTCATGATTTGGGCATTGCTAAAAGATTTTGTGATAGGTTGCTAGTTATGAATCACGGAAAGATAGTTGATGAAGGAGAAAGTTCCACAATATTCACTAAAACTCAAAACAGGTATACAAAATCGCTTCTAAATTCCTCTTTGAATCTTATTTAATTTTAAGAACACTTAGTAATTTTTGAAAATCTAATGGTAATTCTGATTCAAATATCATTTCTTTACCATTTATTGGATGTATAAGTCCAAGCTTAATGGCGTGTAAAGCTTGGCCATCTAATTTACATGGTAGTTTTTTACATCTTCCATATAACGGATCACCCACAATTGGATGATTAATGTGAGCGCAATGTACTCTTATTTGATGCGTTCGCCCCGTATCTAGTTTGAAACTCATTAATGAGTAATTGCCAAATCTTTCTTCTAATTTCCAATAGGTACAGGCATACCTTCCTGAAGTTTCTTCAACTACTTTATATTTCAATCTATTTAATTTATCTCTGCCAATGTTTCCCACTATTTGGCCTTCTTCAGAATCCGGTGCTCCATGAATTACTGCAATATATTCGCGTGATGCTATTTTTTCTTTAATTTGTTTCTGGAGATTTACTAATGCCTCTTGGCTTTTTGCAACAACCATACATCCGGAGGTATCTTTATCTAATCTGTGAACAATCCCAGGTCTTAGTTTCCCATTAATTCCAGGTAGATCTTTACAGTGAAAAAGTAATCCATTCACTAAAGTTCCAGATTTGTGTCCAGGGGCTGGATGAACAATTAGTCCTGATTGTTTATTAATTACTATGATGTGCTCGTCTTCAAAAAGTATATTTAAATCCATTTTTTCAGGTTTCAAATAAATAAGAGGTTCTGGAGGAGGCATCCATATTTGAATATTGTCGCCATTTTTTAATGGGGTCTTTGCTTTCGCAGTCTTATAGTTTACAAGTACTAAACCTGAATTTATAAAATGTTGAATTCTTGCTCTACTTTGTTCTGGCCTTTTACTTACCAACCATCTGTCTAGCCTCATAGGAAGAGGTAGCTCATAAATAATTTCTATAAGCTCACCTTCTCCAATGCCGAAAGAATTTTGATTATTTAATTCCATAGTGGGACTTCTAAAGCAATTTTACCCAGCATTTGATTTCTATAATCTTCCAATAACTTATGAGACATTCTCCTTTTATCGCCAGAGGTATGTTTTGAAGCTGCTTCGTCGATCCAAGCAGAAGGACTCTTAAAGCCTTTAGTAATATCAACTCCATATCTATTAGATATTTGTTTAACTGAGATATTCGCATTCTTATCTTTGTTGAGAGTGGATATAATTTTGATAAATCCAATTGCGACACTCTCTATTTCATAAGCAGCTTCTCCAATATCGTCACACAGTGCAAGATTAAGTGCTGATTTTTGATCTTCTAAATTTGGAGGTATAACACCTGGAGCATCTAGCAGATCTATACCACTTTCTAATTTTATCCATCTTAAATTACGAGTCACGCCTGCTTTCCTAGCGCTATCTACAACTCTTTTTTTTGCGATTCTATTAATTAATGCCGACTTTCCTACGTTTGGAAAACCAAGTGTAAGGGCTCTAATTGGCCTAATTCGCATTCCTCTAGAGAGTCTTCTATCGTCGATTGATGACCTAGAATCTTTGGCTGACTTACAAATTTCTTTAATCCCTATTCCTCTTTTAGCATCACACCAAAGAGGATATTGATCTTTAGAATTAAACCATTTATTCCAACTATTGATTGTATTCGGGGAGATCATATCTGATCTGTTAATGACAAGAATATGTTTTTTATTATTTATCCATTTATTTAAGTGTGGATGTCCTGTTGACAAAGGAATTCGTGCATCTCTCACTTCGATAACTAAATCTACTTTATTGATAACTTCAGATAATTTCTTTTCTGCTTTTGCGATATGGCCTGGGTACCATTGGATTTTGGGTATGTCCACTTCAATAAATCAAATAAAATTTTGTATTCCTTTTAGTTTTTATAAGTTTCAAAAGTATTTACTTCTAAATTTTAGTATAAATTTAATAACTAAAAATTTTTATAATCGTTAATTCTTAAAATTTATTAAGGCATAGGTAACAGTAACTACTTTTTAACCCAATAAGCCCAAATTAACGTTAGGGTCTTGAGATTATAAATATAGCTTGTTTAATGTCAAAATTATCTCTTTCCAGTCTTGAGAAGACACATTTAGAAGGAAAAAAAGTTCTTGTAAGAGTAGATTTTAATGTTCCATTAAATGAAGACGGTCAAATAACCGACGATACGCGTATTCGTGCAGCGATCCCAACTATTGAATATCTTATTAATCATTTTGCAAAAGTCATTTTAGCTGCTCATTTTGGTAGACCGAAGGGTCAGGTAAATGAAAAAAATGAGATTAACTCCAGTAGCAGCAAGATTAAGTGAATTGTTGGGGCAAAATGTTGCTCTTACTAACAGTTGTATTGGTGATGAAGCAATTGCACAATCAAATAGCTTATCTAATGGAGATGTTCTTTTACTTGAGAATGTTCGTTTTTTTGGTGAAGAGGAAAAGAACGATCTGGAGTTTGCCGAACAATTAGCATCACATGCAGATATGTATGTAAATGATGCTTTCGGTGCCGCTCATAGAGCTCATGCTTCAACTCAGGGAGTTACTAATTATTTAAGTCCTTCAGTAGCTGGATTCCTTCTAGAAAAAGAATTGAAATACTTACAAGGAGCAATAGACTCTCCAAAGCGTCCGTTGGCAGCAATAGTTGGAGGATCAAAGGTTAGTAGCAAAATAGGAGTACTTGACTCTTTACTAGATAAGTGTGACAAAATCATGATTGGTGGAGGTATGATTTTCACTTTCTATAAAGCTAGAGGCTTAGATGTAGGAAAGAGCCTTGTAGAAGAAGATAAACTTGAGCTTGCTAAAGATTTAGAAGCAAAAGCGAAAGCAAAAGGGGTGGAATTATTATTACCCACTGATGTTGTTTTAGCTGATGAATTTTCTCCGGACGCCAATAGTAAAATTTCTCAAATTGATTCAATTAGTGGGAATTGGATGGGTCTCGATATTGGTCCAGATTCCATTAAAGTTTTTCAGAATGCTCTTGCAGAATGTAAGACAATTATTTGGAATGGTCCAATGGGAGTTTTTGAATTTGATAAATTTGCAGACGGTACAAATGCAATAGCTACGACTCTTGCTGACTTAAGTGCCTTTTCTGAAGTTTGTACAATAATTGGTGGTGGAGATTCAGTTGCAGCAGTAGAGAAAGCAGGATTAGCTGAGAAAATGTCACATATATCTACTGGAGGTGGAGCAAGTTTGGAACTTTTAGAAGGTAAAACTTTGCCTGGTGTAGCTGCTTTAAACGACGCTTAGGCTATATCTTTTCAACAATATCAATACTCTTTGTGAAAGTAATTATTCCCTCAGGATGAGCTAAAATTCCTGACCATATTTGTATCCCTGGTTTTGAAGGTGCCCTTGTCATTTTAAAGATTCCCCCAGATGCCAATGGCTCCAATAATATTTCTTGTTCAAAAAATGAATTTACTTGATGAGGTTTTATTGCTCCAGCAATAATCACTTCTTCAAGTGGCTGATTTAGAATTATATCGATATCATATTTTGAGCCAGTTAGAACTCTATCAGGAATTTTAAAACTAATATCTATCTTCTTATCATCATTTCTTATTGTGGTAAATAAATTTTTAATGGTACCTTCATCAATTTTTCCATTTAGAACTGAAAAAATATAATCGAAATTGGATTCGAGTATATGGATTTCTCCATTAACTATTTTTTTTCCTAAAACTTTTATTCTCCAAATTTCTTTATTTGGAATATTTGATTTTAATCTTTTGATTTTCCATTTGCTATCAGGGAAATCATTGATAATTTTTGAAAACTGTTTTGGTATATTTTTGTTTTCATCATTTCTAAAATTTTTTCTAATAAACTCTAAGTCTCCCTTATTTAAAGAGGTTTCTAGATTTCTTATAAAATCAACTTTTAAAGTTTGCGTTATTGCTGAATAGGGAATAATGAGATAAATAAATAAGTAGAGAGGGAAACCTATATTTCTGAAAAAGTTTAAATTAAACATATTTATCATTTATTGTTTTTATTCTACTAATTTAAGTTTTTATGTCTAAAAAAAATAATTTATTAGTCGCATCCAGTGGGACAGGCGGGCATATTTTCCCAGCGTTAGCAGTCTCTAAGGACGTAGAAGATAAGTGGAATATACATTGGTTGGGTGTTAATCAAAGACTTGATGCAAATTTAATTCCCAAAAAATATAATCTGAGGACTTTGAGCATAAAGACACCAAGAAAAAGTATCTTTTTGATTTATCAATATATAGAAATTTTAATGTCAACTTTCCAAATAATTAGGATTTTAAAAGAAAAAAAAATTAACTTGGTTTTTACGACTGGAGGTTACATCTCTGCCCCCACTATTCTTGCTTCAAAATTACTGAGGATACCTGTCATTATTCATGAATCAAATTTAATTCCAGGAATGGTCACGAAATATTTTGGTTTTTTGTGTAACTATGTTCTTCTAGGATTTAAGAATACAAATTCTTATTTAAGAAATTGTAAAACTATTTTCACTGGTACCCCTTTAAGAGAACAATTCTATAAATCTAATTCCTTGCCAGAATGGGTTCCAAAAGGGAAAGGACCTCTTTTGATTGTCATGGGAGGTAGTCAAGGAGCAAAAGCTATAAATCAAATTCTTAACGAATCTCTGGAATTTTTATTAAAAAAACAGTTTCGGATAATTCATATTATTGGGGAATCTAATCAACAACTTTTTTATCTAAAAAATTCCAAAAATTATATTCAAAAGAAATTTACTAATGAAATAGCAGCTTTAATTCAAAACTGTGATCTTGTAATATCGAGATCCGGTGCAGGAACAATCAATGAACTAATAGAGGCTGAAAAACCCTCTATTTTAATTCCATATCCAGATTCTAAAAATAATCATCAGGAGAAAAATGCAATGATTCTCGCTGAAAGTGGAGGCTCAGTTTTAATCAATCAGAATAAAATTTCTAAAGAAGTTTTTGAAGAAACTCTAGAAAGAATTTTTAAAATAAAATCAAAAAAGGGTAAAAATCATTATGAAATATTAGATCTCATGAAGAGGAATATGGAAAATAATAATAAAATTAAATCTAAAAATGAGATAAAAAAATTTATTAATTATTTTCTAAAGGAATTCTGAATTTCTTTACATAAAAGAGTGTTATTTTTCCTATTCTGCAAGCTTATTCTTGCCCACTTTTCGTCAAGAAATTTAAATGAAGTACATTCTCTAAGCAATATTCCCTTATTTTCTAAGTATTTTATATTTGGCGACAAGGATGTTTTACTTTCTATTAAAAAAAAGTTGGTTGAAGAGTTATGAACTTTAAGGTTCTCTATTTTTGATAATTTTCCAAATACACTCTTTTTTTCAACATTTATCCAGCTATGAATCTGTTTTATCCACTGTTCATAGAATTTCTTATTACTTAGTAGATCAATTCCGGCTTTAATAGCAAAGGAATTTAAAGGCCAAGGATCTCTGTTTATTTTCCATTGTTTAAGTTTTTTCGATGAGCCAATAACGTAACCTAATCTAAGGCCAGGAATATTGAAGATTTTGGTCAAGCTTCTCAAGACTAATAAATTATCAAATCTTTGGGTTAATGGTATTAAAGATTCTTTTTCTCCATTAGGTGTTATCGATAAGAAAGCCTCATCACAGATAACTAATTTATATTTTTTTACAATTTCCTCTAATGAACTTTTCCCCCACAATTGGCCGGTTGGGTTATGAGGATTTGTAATCCAGATAACATCACCTTTAGGATAAACCGGAAATGATTGAGGAAAAATATTATTCCAGTTTTTTGGTAATTCGCAATGTATTAAATCACTATTCCAACAATTTAAAGATCTTTCATAATCAACAAAGCATGGAGAAGGAATACAACTTATTCCAAATTTGGATGCTTCATAACCTGCCCAAGTTATTAGCTCAGAAGCTCCATTCCCAGGCAAAATATTGTCTGGATTTATCCCATGAAATTTACCGATTATTTCTTTCAAATCACTCAAGTTTCTATCAGGGTAATATCTAAATCCAAGATTCTTAATTTCTTCATTTAATGAATCTATTAGGATTTGAGGGGGATCAAAGGGTACTAATGAAGCACTTGCATCAATAATTTCAGAGGGTAATAAATTTAATTTCTTTGCAATTGCATATACATTTCCTCCATGCTTTAAGTTTGATATTTGCATGGCTAAGGTTGAGTAATCATTAGTTTCCGATTTGTTCATTATTCATTTTCTAATTTTTATTTAATCCATTTTAAATCTGATCCAATGGCCTCTTTAATATTCGATAATTGATGGTTATTGAGTTGCTTTAGAATCCCTTCAAGTATATCGGGTACTAATTGTGGACCCTTATATATCCATCCCGTATAAAGTTGAATTAATGATGCTCCAGAACAAATTCTTTCCCAAGCAGACTCAGGACTATCTATTCCACCAACTCCAATTAAAATAATCTTTTTATCAATGTTATGAATATGTTTTATTATTTGATTTGCTTTTTTTTGTAGAGGCCTCCCACTTAATCCTCCATTCTCTTCAGAAAGTAATAATCCGGTTTGCATGATCTTTCTATTTTCAAGACCTAATCTATCTATGCTGGTGTTAGTAGCAATTATTCCATCGATGTTTTCCTCGATTATTAATTGGCAAATATCTTCAATATCTTTAAAGCTTAGATCTGGTGCAATTTTGACAAATAATGGTGGACAACTGGGTAAGTTTTTAATTTCTTTAATAAGTTCTTTTAGAAGAATTGGATCTTGTAACTTTCTTAGTCCTTCAGTATTTGGAGAACTTACGTTTATTGCTGCATAATCACAATATGGAATTAATAATTTTAGAGAAGTTAAATAGTCATCTTTTGCTTCAGATAAATCTGTAATTTTAGACTTACCAAAATTTATCCCTAAACAAATATTCTTTCTATTTTTTTTAAACTCAATTCCTTGTTCGACAAAGTTTTTAACTAGATTTTCAGCACCATTGTTATTAAAACCCATTCTATTTAATGCTGCCTCTTCTTCTGCTAATCTAAATAACCTTGGTTTGGGATTTCCACTCTGAGCAAATTTAGTTACCGTTCCAAGTTCAGCAAATCCAAAACCAAAATCTTTCCATATATTTGCGGCATTTCCATTTTTGTCAAAACCCGCAGCTAAACCAATTGGATTACAAAAATTTATTCCACATATGTTCTGAGTTAACCTTTTATCAACTACAGAAAATTCTTTATTTAGATTTTTTAAGATAGAAGAAACTACAGGCCAATTATATTTTCTTGAACTGAATGATAGGAGGCTAAGAGATAAATTTGTTAAGTATTCTGCATCAATTCCAGAGTCTTGTTTTAATACAGGGGTTATCAAGCTTTTATAAAGATTTTTAAATACCCCATTCTGTACATTCATAAAAAATTAGGCTTCTTTTTTTTCTATTATCCAATATTTTTTATCTTTAGGAATCAATCTCCAATTACGCCATTCGAAAAGTGAATATTGTTTTATCTTTAAGTGGTTTTCTTCTCCTAATAAGGTGTCTAGTTCAGGTGAACTTAAAAGGTACTTTTTTTCTGCAAATTTTTTAATTAATTCATTGCGGGAAAATAATTCCTGAATTTCTGCAGGTGCATTTTTTTTAAAAAAATCACCTGAGGATGCTGCTTTTTTTAAGTTTTTTTCTATAGATATACCTCTGCTGTAATTAGTTGCAATTTTATCAACCCTATCATTTTGTTTATCCCCGCTATGACCTTTAACGTATTCCATTATTAGGCCATTAATTCTTAATTGATCAATTTTTTGCCATAGATCAAGATTTTGAACTGGTTTTCCTGAACTTGTTTTCCATCCATTTCTCTTCCAATTAATAATCCATTTTGTATAACCCTCTATGACATATTTACTATCGGTTCTTAGTTTAAAGTTCTCTTTTAATTGATAGGTTTTTAATTTCTCAAGAGTTTTTATGGCCGCAGTAAGTTCCATTCTATTATTAGTAGTATTTTGCTCGGAACCACCTATTTCTAATTCGCTATTATCATCAAAAATTATTAAACCTCCCCAACCACCTGGGCCTGGATTACCACTGCAAGCTCCATCCGTTGCGGCTTCAATCGCAATACTATCACTGTTCATAATTTTTGAAGCCGATATTAAGGTTATCGGCTTGAAAAAATGTACTCTTACTTAAGTGTAACTTTACCGCCAGCTTCTTCAATCTCTTTCTTTAAAGATTCAGCATCTGCTTTAGCAATTCCTTCTTTTACTGTTTTTGGTGCAGATTCAACAAGTGCTTTTGCATCGCCAAGACCTAGGCCAGTTGCATTTCTTACAACCTTAAGGACTTTGATTTTTGCAGCTGCATCGAAGCTTTCGAGAACTACATCAAATTCAGTTTTTTCTTCAGCAGCGCCACCATCTGCGTCACCACCAGCTGCTCCTGGAGCTGCCATTACTACACCTGCAGAAGCTGCAGCTGATACACCAAAAGCATCTTCAATTTGCTTTACAAGCTCAGATGCTTCTAAAAGTGATAGAGATTTTAATGATTCAAGAATTTCTTCAGTTTTTGCGGACATTTTCTTAAAAGTTAATTAGGGTTTTGATTTAAGATTCTGATTTTTCAGAATGATGTTTGAGTGATCTAGCAAGTCCAGAAGGTACTTCATTAATAGAGATCGCAATTTTTGTTGCAACGCCATTAAGAGCGCCAGCAATTTTTGCCATCAATACTTCTTTAGATGGAAGACTTGCAATTTCTTTTATTTCAGAATCGCTTAGAAGTCTGCCTTCAAACAAAGCTCCTTTGGTTTCGGATTTTTTGGTGTCTTTTTGAAAAGATTGGATAGCTTTTACAGCACCACCAACGTCATCTTTGATTAAGACAAAAGCATTTGTTCCGGTCAGTAAAGATTCAAGATCGTTCCAATTACTATCTCCATCAATAGCTTTACGCATTAATGAATTTTTAGTAACTTTGCAAATGCCGTTAGTAGTTTGCAATCTAGATCGCAAATCTGACATCTCTTTGATAGTTAAACCTTTATAGTCAAGAACTACAGCCATTTCCGAATCGTTTAATAGAGATTTAATCTCAGTAACGATTTGTCGCTTATTCTCTAGTGTTCGGCCCATTGATGTTTTTTGGATCGTAATTTAGGGAGAGCAGGAAATGCGGCAAAATTCTTTTAAAGAGGCCGCTTTTATTAAATCCAAAAAGAATTAATTTAAGACGAGTCCTCGGTAGGAATTAATAATTTAGAATGACTAAATCAACCTACTTTCTTTGGCCGTATTATTGCATTTAAATTATACTACAAAGCGTTAACCTTCAGGTTGGTAATCTTGTACGGCATTTATGTCTACTTGCACTGAAGGTCCCATTGTTGAAGTTACATAAAAAGTTTTCCAATACTTTCCCTTAGCTCCACTTGGTTTATTTTTATCAATTGATTCTTGTAAGGTTTTTAAGTTGTTAAATAGAGCCTCTTTTGTGAAACTTGCTTTTCCAAAGCGTACATGAACGATTCCAGCCTTGTCTGCTCTAAATTCGAGCTTACCAGCTTTGAATTCTTTTATTGCATTAGCAATGTCATTAGTTACTGTCCCAGCTTTAGGATTAGGCATTAAACCTCTAGGTCCTAAAACCCTTCCTAATTTTGCAACCTTTGGCATCATATCTGGAGTTGCAATAAGTAGATCAAACTCCATATTTCCTTTGTTGATACTTTCCACAAGATCTTCTTCTCCAAATAAATCTGCACCAGCAGCCTTAGCTTTCGATACATTTTCACCGCTTGTAATTACTGCAATTTTGATGCTTTGGCCAGTACCATGTGGTAATGCAACAGTGGTCCTTAATTGTTGATCAGTATATTTCGGATCAATACCTAAACGTATATGTGCTTCAATAGTTTCATCAAATTTTGCATTAGCATTTTCCTTGATAATACTAATAGCTTCAAGTGGTGCGTAAATGCGATCTTCTATCTTTGTTGATAGAGCCGCCATTCTTTTGGATAGTTTTTTCATAATAAAATTGGGTGCAAACGGTTATTAACTAACCTCCCCTAAATAGTGAGAAATTTTGTATTGAACTCAATCAGTGATAGAGACGCCCATATTACGAGCAGTACCCTCAATTACTTTCATTGCTGATTCAACACTAGAACAGTTTAGATCAGGAAGCTTAGTTTTGGCTATTTCTTCTAATTGAGCTTTACTTATATTCCCAACAGAGCCTTTTGCAGATTCACCTGATCCTTTCTCTATACCAGCTGCTTTTGTTATTAAGACGGAAGCAGGAGGTGTTTTTGTAATAAAAGTAAAGCTTCTATCTTCAAAAACAGAAATCTCGACTGGAATTACAAAACCTGCTTTTTCTTGTGTTCTTGCGTTGTATTCTTTGCAAAATGCCATGATGTTAACACCATGTTGTCCTAAAGCTGGCCCTACAGGAGGAGCAGGATTTGCTTTGCCTGCTTGTAGAGCAAGCTTGATAACTGCAACAATTTTTTTTGCCATTAGATTAGAGAATTTAAGCTGGAGTAGGAAATCATAATTTTACTCGATAAACAAGAACAATCAGAAATTAATTTTGTTTATTGATTTGGGAGAATTCTAATTCTACAGGAGTCTCGCGCCCAAATATTGAAAGTAATGCTTTTAATTTATTTCTTTCTCCGGAAACTTCTATAACTTCTCCCTGGAAATCCTTGAATGGACCGCTAGTTACAATGATTCTATCTTTTTCTTCAATATCTAACTTGATTACAGCTTTTTTCTCTGATGCGCGCTTAAAGATTCTATTAACTTCTTGTCTTGATAATGGTCGAGGTTTGATATGACCTCGCGATCTTCCGCTGCCTCTGCCGTCTTCAGCACCAACAAAGTTAATTACATTTGGAGTACTTTTAACAGCCATCATTGTATCTTCATCCAAAATCATTCTTACGAGAACATAACCGGGGAAAACTTTTTCTTCAGTAGTTTGTCTGCTTCCATCTTTTTTTAATTTAATTCCTGGAGTTTGGGGAATTTCAATTTCAATGATTCTATTATTAACACCTAAAGTTACTGATCTCTGCTCAAGAGTCGCTTTTACTTTTTTTTCACAGCTTGATGCTACTTGAACCGCATACCATCTTGCGATGCTTGTATTTGCTTTTGAAGAAGCAAGGCTTGTATTTAATTCATTACTCATTTTTCTGGAAGCTTAATTAAGATCTTTATTAATGGATATTCGGGAGATAATTCAACCAAAAATTTGGGAGGCTGCCCATCCATAGAATCTGCTCACAGAAGCAATTGCTGCAGCAGAAAACGATACCATAATTATAACTGCTACTGATTCGCTAAAAAGTTGTTGTTTGTTAGGCCACACGACAAGTTTAAGCTCATCGTAAGTAGATCTAAAAAAATTGTTCTTTTTTTTAGGCTCTTCAACTTCAGGAGAATCCTGTTTAAGAGGTTCTTTATTAGTAGTAGGACTTGTCACAAAATTTTTTTTGAAATTAAGCTTTACGCTTTAGTTTTATTTTAACTTATCGATTTACTCCTCAGCTAGCTTTGAAAACGATCTCATCTTTTTTAGCAGGGTTAAGTTTAATTGTTATATTTTTTTTGTTTTTGAAGTTATCCTCTAAAAGTTTTGCAGCTAAGGGATTTTCTATTTGTCTTCTAAGTTCCCTGCTAAGTGGCCTAGCACCATATTCAGGTTCGTAAGAATCGTTTGCAATTTTGTTGATAACTTTTTTGTCTATAGCGATATTTATTTTCTGCTCAAGTAGCAGGTTCTTTAAATCTTCTGTTTGTAGAATGATTATTTTTTGAAGTTCATCAATAGATAATGGATCAAACTTTACCACTTCGTCAATTCTATTTAAAAATTCAGGTCTAAAAATTGAAGACAATGCATTACTAATTGAATCATTTAGAGGTTGTTGATCTTTTTCTAACTTTCCCTCACTTTTAGAAATCTTTTGTGAATACTCCAGTATAGATTTACCAGCTAGGTTGCTTGTCATAATGATTACCGTATTTTTGAAATCTACGGTCCTTCCTTGAGAGTCCGTTAATCTTCCTTCATCTAAAACTTGCAAAAGGATATTAAATACTTCTGCATGTGCTTTTTCTATCTCATCAAGAAGTATTACTGAATAGGGTTTACGTCTTACAGCTTCAGTTAATTGACCTCCCTCTTCATAACCAACATAACCAGGGGGAGCTCCTAAAAGTCTCGCTACCGCATTTTTCTCCATATATTCACTCATGTCTAATCTTAAAAGTGCATCTTCTTCATCAAATAAAGCTGTTGCAAGAGATTTTGCTAATTCTGTTTTACCAACACCAGTAGGACCCATAAATAAAAAAGATCCAATAGGTCTTTTAGGACTTTTCATGCCAACTCGAGCTCTTCTAATTGCAGCAGAAACAGCTTCTATAGCTTTTTCTTGTCCAATAACTTTTTCACTTAGTTCTGTTTCTAGATTGACTAATTTCTTACGTTCATTTGAAACTACTTTAGAAATTGGAATACCTGTGATTTTTGATATAACATCTGCAATATCATCAGGTTCAACTTGATATTTAAAAGGGAAATTTCTATTTTTCTTTATTTTATTAAAGTTCTCTTCAACTTTTTGTATGTCATTCTCTATTTCACTTAACTCTTCTTCAAGCTTTTCTAAATAATCTAGATCATTTTCAATTTCGCGATTTGATTTATCTTTAATTTGTTTGGTTAGCTTATCTTCTTCTTTCATTAAAATTGATAATTTCTCCATTTCTTCACGTAAATTGTTCCAATTTTCCAAAAGAACGTTCAATTTTGCCTCTGATTGTTCTCTATTATTCAATAGTTTTTCTTGAGCTTCGATATTTTCTTCTTGCAAATTATTCAATTTTTCATCAATAGTATTAAGTTTGTTTTCTTGTTGGAGAATGATTTGAGGCATATTATTAGACTCGATTTTTAATTGTGCAGCTGCTTCATCAATTAAATCTATTGCACTATCAGGAAGACATTTATCGCTGATGTATCTATCGGCCAATTTTGCAGTATAGTTTACAGCCTCTTCAGAAATTTTTATGCCATGATGGGATTCATATTTCTTTTTGATCCCTTGTAGTATTTTTGCGCTTAATTCTACTGAAGGTTCATTAACAGCTATCTTTTGAAAGCAATTATTTAATGCCTGATCTTTTTCAATAGTTTCACGAAATTTCTCAGGTGTTGTTGTACCGATACATCTTAGTTCTCCCTCAGCTAGCACGGGTTTTAAGATATTACTGATGTCAGTAGAAGATCTGTCAGAACTTAATATTGAGTGAATTTCATCAATAAATAGAATCATTCCTTGGTTTGGATTATTTAGTTCCTGCATTATTAAGCTTAGTCTTTCCTCTAGTTGACCTCTGAATTTGGTCCCAGAAACTAATGCACCTAAGTCAAGTGAAATAATTTTTAAGTCCTTTAAAGTATCAGGAACTTTTTTGTCTACAATTAATTGAGCAAGTAATTTTGCAATTGAGGTTTTACCAACTCCAGGATTGCCGATAAGTATAGGGTTATTTTTGTTTCTTCTGCAGAGTACCCTCATTAAATTATTGATCTCATTTTCTCTTCCTAAGACGGGATCCAGTAAACCTTTTTTAGCTGATTCTGTTAAATCTTTTCCATAAATAGAAAGAGCATTTTCATCTTTTCTAACTTGTTTTTTGGTTTCAATTTGAAGTTCACTTTTCGGTAATGTAACAATAGCTTTTTTCAATTTTTCTTCTTTAACTAAAGTTTCTTTGTCTGATTCAAAATTAGATAGATTATTTATTTCAATAACATTTCCATAATTAAAAGAATCTTTTGATTGATTAATATTTGGGTAAAACTTTAATTCTTCCTCTAATTTTTCCATTGAAAGGTTTCCTTCTTCAAAAACATAATTTCCAATTCTTAAATCTCTTCCAAGAGCAATTAGTAAATGAGGGATTTCTATTAATCTCGATCCCCATTGAGTTTTAATCTGATTCGCGTTATCTAATAAAATTTCTAAATCTTCTCCGATAGTAAAAATATCTGACTCATTTGTTGGTGTCTCTTCTAAAAAATCTTCTGTTATGTCTAAAACTGTATCTTGGTCGATTGATAATTTTTCAATGAAAGCAAAGAATTCACTTGATGAGAACAATGTATGAATTATGTGTTCAATATTAAATTCGCTATGATCCCATTTTTTTGCAGTTTCTTCCCCTAATAAAAGAAGGTTCCAACTGATATCGCTAAATAGTTCAGGACTAGATGTAAGGGTTTCTCTCATAAACTATAAAACTACAGTTGATTATTAATTAATATTCTAAATAGGATCTGCATTAATAATCATCCAATAATTTTCAAATTGTAAGATGTATTTCAAAAATATTTTTAAAAGAGGGGTTGCAGGGACTTTGGAATTAATAAAAGTGTTAACTAATATCTAAACTGTTATTAAATAAAAATCATAATTGTTTTACATATATATTTCAGATATTAGCCAAATAGTTCAGCTATTAATAGGATTTAAATAGTAATAATTAAATTGTGAAAGAAACTATTGATTTTCTTATTGATACAGTTGAAGCAAGGCAAGTTCTTGATTCAAGAGGTAATCCAACTGTAGAGGCAGAAGTATTTTTGGAATGTGGTGCAAGTGGTAGAGCAATTGTTCCCAGCGGAGCTAGCACTGGTGCTCATGAGGCACATGAATTAAGAGATGGTGGTTCGCAATATATGGGGAAAGGCGTTTTGAATGCTGTTAATAAAATTCATGAAACAATATCGCCAGCTTTATGTGGTTTGTCATCTTTAGATCAAACTGCAGTAGATAAATTAATGATTGAAATAGATGGAACTCCTAATAAGTCTAACCTTGGAGCAAATTCAATCCTTGCAGTAAGTCTTGCAACTGCTAGAGCATCAGCAAATGCTTTAGACATTCCACTATATAGATATCTTGGAGATCCATTATCCAATCTTCTTCCGGTCCCATTGATGAATGTAATAAATGGTGGTGCTCATGCCCCAAATAGTCTTGATTTTCAGGAATTTATGCTTGTCCCACATGGAGTTAATAATTTCAGTGAATCATTAAGAATGGGTACTGAAATTTTTCACTCATTAAAATCATTACTTGATCATAAAGGTCTATCTACTGCTGTAGGCGATGAGGGTGGATTTGCTCCTAATTTGTCATCAAGCGAAGAGGCAGGGGACTTATTATTAGAAGCAATTCAAAAAGCTGGGTTTAAGCCTGGTGAGCAGGTATCTTTAGCTTTAGATGCTGCTAGTACTGAATTTTATAGTGATGGTACTTATAAATATGAAGGGAAAAATTTAAATAGTTCTGAAATGATTTCATATCTTTCAAGACTAGTTTCTAATTATCCAATAGTTTCAATTGAGGACGGTTTAGCTGAGGATGATTGGGAGGGTTGGTCAGAATTAAACAAAGAATTAGGAAATAAAGTTCAGCTTGTAGGTGATGATTTATTTGTTACTAATACAAAAAGGTTAAGGAAAGGGATTATGGAAAAATCTGCTAATTCAATCCTAATAAAGGTAAATCAAATTGGAACATTAACTGAAACTTTGGAAGCTATTGAGTTAGCTAAAATGTCTGGTTTTACAAGTGTTATTAGTCACAGAAGTGGTGAGACTGAAGATACAACAATTGCAGATTTATCTGTCGCCACAAGATCGGGGCAGATCAAGACCGGCTCTTTGAGTAGAAGTGAAAGGATTGCAAAATACAATAGGCTTTTAAAAATTGAGGAGGAATTGGGTAATCAAGCAAGATTTGCTGGAGCTCTAGGTTTAGGTCCCAAAAATATATAGTTTTTTTAGCTCTTAAGTTTTTCTAAACGTGAGCCTTTTCTCATACTTAACTGGCATTTTATCCAATCAATACTTATTGGTAGTGCAAATAAAAGTGGCAACAGTGCAAAATTATTTTGTTTATTGGTTACCAGTAAAGCAGATGCAATTGATAAGCTTCCTATTAGAATTGAATGTCCTAAAGTTTTTTGAGCAGTAAACATTTTTTTGAATTGCCTATCAGACTCTCCCATTCTTATTTGTAATTTTAAATCGCCCTGCTCTAATCTTTCTAAACTTTCATCTATTCTTTTGGGAATCCCAACA
>MWOQ01000183.1 GCA_002026145.1 Prochlorococcus sp. HOT208_60m_813L03
TAAAAAATCTAATTTACTGGATAAAAAGGGGTTTATCAAAATTAATAAAAAGTCGAATTTTAATAAATCAAATAAATTGTTTGATTTAGTTTTCTCAAGCTCAAGTAAATTTTTTTACGCTAACAAATACCATAAAAGGTTTATTCTCAGTAAGAATAATTTAGAAGAATTGGTTAATCTAATTTTTGATAAAGAGTTCTGCCATTTTTTATTTTCTCTTACAGGATATAAATATTCAATTGATTTTGTTGGCGCCTATGAGAATTTTTATATCCCAGAAAAGGATCAAAAAAAATCATGGTATGCGAATCATTATCATCTGGACAAACCTAATAGCCAAAATATGCTAAAGGTTTTTATTCCTATGGCTGATATTGGTATCGATGATGGTCCACTAGAAGTTTTGAGTATTGATCAAACAAAAAAATATTTTTCAACTCAAAAATCAAATAAAAATTTGGGAAAATTTTATATGTTAGGTGTTTTAGGAGATTTTTTCCTTTGTAAGTTAAATTTATGCATGCATAAAGCAGGCATCCCTGATAGAGGGAAAACTACAAAGTTAATTATGATTCAGTTGAATCCATCTGGGAATTGGTTTATAAATTCCAGATTACACAAAAGACAATACCTTAGGGAGCCTAAATTTACTTCATTAGGAAATAAATTTGTTGGTAGAAAAAAATTAATGATTTAAATAATTTATAATTTTTTTTCTAAATTATATTTTTAAAAAACATTAGAACTAATTTTTAAGTATTTTTCTTCCAATAAAAAATCTCGTTATTAAGGATAACTAAGGAATTTTCTATTAACTTTAATTTGAGAAACCTGAATTTTAATTTATTGAGAATGTTCTTTTTCTTAAAAATATACTCCACATTATCTAGTAAAAAAAAATTCTTTTTATTGTATATGTATTATTAATAGGGAAAATTCCTAAAATAAAACTGGAATTAATACTAAATTTTTAATACTGCATTTGCTTGGTAAAATATCTACTAAGTAAGTAAAAAGTATCAATAAATGTTAGATTAAACTCTTATGGAATTACAGAATAGTTACAGATTGTTTTTAGATACTCCAAACCCAAACTATGACTAAATATTCTCCGCAGTTTCGCATCGGTAATGGATACGATATTCATAGATTAGTAGAGGATAGAGATTTAATTATTGGCGGTGTGAAATTGCATCATCCTGAAAAATTAGGATTGGATGGTCATAGTGATGCTGATGTTTTGAGTCACTCGATAATGGATGCATTGTTGGGTGCACTTTCCCTGGGCGACATAGGAAAGTATTTCCCCCCATCTGATGAAAAATGGAAAAATGCTGATAGCTTGTTTCTCTTATCAAAAGTAATTGACTTGATAAGACAAGATGGTTGGGAAATAAATAATATTGATAGTGTTCTTGTCGCTGAAAGGCCAAAAATCATGCCACATATAATAAAACTATAATGAAAAAAAACATTTCTGAGATCTTAAATATTGATGAAAACTTAATTGGTATTAAAGCAACTACGAATGAAAAATTAGGTCCAGAAGGTAGAGAAGAGGGTATAAGTTGCCACTCAGTTGTGCTACTTGAGAAACAATGAAATTAAATTTAATTTTGAAAAAGTTTCAAAGATTTTGTTTAATATTAATTTGTTTAGTATTTTTAATTTTTAAATCAGATTTTCACAATTTAAAAGCTCTTACTATGGATGATTATCAAAGTGAAATGGTCATAGAGGAATTAAGAATTAAAGTCCCTGCCGATGTAAAAGCAGCATGGTTGAATGCTGAAAAAGAAATATGGGAGCCATGGTTATCTTCTCAAGATGGTTTTTTGGGAAGAGAATTATTTTGGGATAAAGAAAAAGAAGAAGCTTTAATATTAGTAAATTGGAAAAATAAAAAATTATGGAAAAGCATACCAATGGCAGAAGTAAATGTAGTCCAACAAAAATTTGAAGATAATGTTAAGGCTGCTTTAAATATAGGAGAAAATCCTTTTCAATTAATTCATGAGGGAGAGTTAGATAAGCAAGTATGAACTTTGATATCAACTTTGACTTTCAAAGAAGAGAGAGGCTTGGGCTCATTGAAGCTATCTGGGGGCAAGACAAAAGTATCGATCAATTAAAGAGATTATCTGAAAGTGTATTAAGTAAAAATGAGGTTGTTTTCATTACTAGGATTAATAGTGCAAAGGCTAATTATCTTTTAGATTTGTATGATGATGCACGATTCTATGAAGGAGCAAATTGCCTAATAATTGGGGAAAATCTGAATAAAGTAAATACAAATAAAAAAGTTGCCATAATTTCAGGAGGTTCAAGTGATTTGGGTGTAACACTAGAAGCTAAATTAACTCTTGAAATGTATGGGGTAAATTGTGAATCTTTTGTAGATGTTGGTGTAGCAGGACTTCATCGATTAATGAGTCAACTAGAAGAAATTAATAAATATGATGTTTTAATAGTTTGTGCTGGAATGGAAGGAGCTTTGGCAACTGTTGTAGGGGGATTGTTATCACAACCTATAATCGCAGTACCTGTTTCAGTCGGCTACGGCGTTAGCAAGGATGGAGAAACTGCTCTTAATAGTATGTTGTCAAGTTGTTCTCCTGGTATTGCAGTTATGAATATAGATAATGGTTACGGAGCAGCAATGGCGGCTCTGAGAATTATTAAAAGTATTTCCTAAATACTTACTTTTTTTCTATCTCTAAAAGGTTTTCTATCCATAAATTGAGTTGTTTTGAAAGTATTCCTTCTTCTCTCATTTTGATTGCCTTTACCACAACTTCTGAATTTACCCATTCTGGAAATCTTTTCGGCATTAATTTTTATATTCAGTAACTTTAATTTGGTGCATATTTTTATAAAGACAAGATCTAAGTAACAAATTTAATCTTTTATGTTTGATTTTGTCCCTAATCTAGACAGTTCAGATGAGGCATGTTCACTTTCTACATTTTTTAATCTTTCGATTAACTCAGATAGATCATTGCTTGCTAACTCCCCATTTTGCTCCCATTTCAGAGATCTTGAATTATTTTCAATTTTTTCTTTCATTGTGATATACAAGTATTAAAAATATAAAACGAAAACAAGAAAAATTTGGTAATTGTTTCAAGCATAAACTTAAAAAATTATGAAGATTTTTAATATACAAAAATTTATTTGCTAACCACCACCAACTATTGAAACTATTTCTAAATTATCCCCATCCTTAAGTTTTACTTTTTCCCATTTTATTGAATTAATAATTAAATTATTTAACTCCACGACAATTGTGTTGGGTTTGTATCCCATTAAATTTAGAGCTGTGGATAGTAGGACATTTTCTTGATCAAGTTCTATTCTTTTTTCTTCTCCATTTACTTTAATTTTCATGAGACAACTCTTTTAGGATCATAATAGCGTCTTCTTTAGGATCTTCAGAATTCATTAATTGCGAAACTAAGGCAAATTTTTTAAACCCATTTCTTTTTAAATATGAAATATTATTTGACTTAATTCCTCCGATAGCAAACCAAGGAATAGTTAAATTTTTTGTTAATGTTTTGATCTTTTCAATGCCTATAGGTTTTTTGTTTTTTTTTGTTGTAGTTTCAAATACTGGTCCTATTCCTATGTAATCACAACCCTCTTTAAGAGCATTAGAAATATCAATTTCATTATTTGCGCTTATACCAATAATTTTTGAATAACCTAATAATTTTCTTACGATTTTTAAGTCTAAATCATCTTGTCCAAGATGAATCCCATCAGCATTACATGCTAGAGCTATATCAAGTCTGTCATTAACGATGAATAATGAATTATATCTTTTACATAGATTTTTAATCTGAATTGCTTCTCGAAGATGATCTTTATCAGTTCCTGTTTTAAATCTATGTTGAATGATTCTAACTCCTGCAATTAAGATCTCCTCTATTATTTCTAATAAATTGTTCTTTTGATCCGTGATTACATATAAGTCATTTTCTTTTAATATTTCCTCCGACTTCTTATACTTGCTTAGATTTAATAATTCAATTTCTATAGTATAAATTTCATATCTAATTTCCGAAGAGATTTTTGAAAGTTCTTGATTATTTAGCCTTGAGAATTCTTCTATGACTCTTAGTGCTTCTTGAACTCTGCCTGAATTAGAACTTATAATTTGCTCAAAAGTTTTTCTATTGATTTGCTCTTGATGAGTCAATCCTTTACATTTGTCCTCTATGTGATTCCTTGATTGTTTATAAACTTCTAAATGATTTTTTCCTAAAATTTGCCTAAAATTTTTAATCTTTTCAACATATTTTTCTTTCCCTAGGCCAAATCTAGCCCAATCCTCTAATACTCTTAGTCCTTCTCTGGCTCTATCAAGATTAGCGTCAATAATTTGATTAATTCTCAAATCTTCAGCGTCTTTGGTATTGGGATTCAGCATTTGTAATTAATTTTTATAGTTTTTAAAAATTCTTAGGGCGTTATCTATATCTTTTTTAATTTGATTAGAAAGTTGATCTATATTTTTGAACTTGATTTGGGATCTAAGTTTTTCAACTGGTTCTACAGATAGATTTAAACCATATAGATCGATATCTTTATTTATTAAATGAACTTCAACTGCAGAGGGCAATAAAGGATTTATTGTTGGTTGAGAGCCAAGATTCATAACAGATTCAATTTTTTTGTTGGAATTTTCTATGGTTGTCCAAGATGCGTAAACTCCCTCTCCGGGTAAAAATTTTCTGCCATCTATTTCAAGATTTGCGGTAGGCCATCCTATACTTTTTCCTATTCCTTTACCTTTAACAACCTTTCCATTAAAACTATAAGGCCTATTAAGAATTTTGAAAGCATTTTTCAGATCACTTTTCTCTAATAGATCTCTTATTCTACTGCTGCTGATTCTACCTTCCTTGTCTTCTAAAATTGGAGTAATTTTTAATTTAATATCCGTATCCTTAATCATATTTTTTATTGTGTTTATGTCTCCACTTCTTCTAAAACCAAATTTAAAATTAGCCCCTATAGAAATGTTTTTTGCTTGTAATTGATTTATCAAAATATCTCTTACGAATCTTTCTGCGCTTAATTTGGATAGTTCCATATCAAAAGGAATCAGAACTAATTGTTCAATCCCTAGATCTTCAAGAATAGATAGTTTTTCATAAGGTAGATCAAGTCTAAGACGCGTCTCTTTGTAAAGAACTTCTCGGGGATGAGGCCAGAAGCTTGCAATTGTTGGTGTATATTGATTTTCTTCAACTACACTTTTTATTAATTGTCTGTGGCCAGCATGAAGGCCGTCAAAACTTCCAATAGCTATTGAGGTAGGACTATTAACTTCAGATGGCGATATTAAAGAGATCAAAAGATTACGTGCAATTTTATGAATTTAGTGGCAAATTTGAATTGATTACAGTTTATTCAATCAAATGAATGTCTGACAAAATTGATTTTCAGTCCCTTTCATTTGGAATGCGGCGCATTGGATGGATACGCTTTTGGGTTCAGTCCATTTTAGGTGTTGTTGTTGCAGCTGTTTTGCTTTTTTCAAATGTTGTAAATAATAGCGAAGGACAGCTTGGTTTAGCGCCTGGTCTATCACTTACGACCATATCCCTGATTTTACTACTTTTTAGTCTTTGGCAAGGTTGGTTAATAGTTAGAACAGGAAGGGCAATAGCAAGCAACGCAAGGCCCTCAAGAGGGCAAACCGGTAAATTAATAAAACGTGGATTGGTAGTTGATTTATTTGGAATTTTGTTTGGATTAATTGGATATCAAGCTCTTATGGGCGCCTTATTTATTCAAGCATCCTCTCAAACAACTGGACAATTGATAACAGCGACATCTGATATCCCAATTACTGGTCTTGAAATATTATCAGTTCTCAGTAACACTCAAGTTATTGCTGCTCATTTTTTTGGACTTTGCTTTTCTTTATGGCTTTTAAGAAAGATTTACAAATGAATTATTAATTCTAGGTAAGTTGTCTAAATTACCTCTCCAAAATAAATCTGGTTCTACAGGTGTAAGAGATATTTTATTTTCTTGTATTTGAGATACATCACTAGGCCAATTCTTAGGACCGTAACCTTTCGATTTAAGATCTAAAACAACCTCACCTGCCAACCAATAATAATCATCACCCCTTGGGTCTTCCCTCTTGGAAAATTGATTTTTATATTTTCTTATCGATAATCTTGTCCAGGATAATTCTTTTATTTCGTTTTTTTTACAGGGAGGGATATTCAAATTTAATAAAAGTGAAGCTGGCCATCTATCGTTAATTGCTTGTTCGGCAATATTCATTGCAATTTCTCCAGCAAATTCAAAATTCTTCCATTTAAAACTAGCAACACTAATTGCCATGGAGGGAACATTTTCTAAAGTGCCTTCCATAGCTGCAGCAACTGTGCCTGAACAAAAAATATCTGTCCCTAAATTGGGACCGTGATTTATTCCAGACAGTACCAGATCAGGTTTGTGATCCAAGAGTTCAGATAGTGCTAATTTGACACAATCAGCAGGTGTGCCGGAACATCCCCAAGCTTCAATTCCTTCTCCAAATAATTCATCAGCTTTTTCCACTCTTAATGGGGATTGTAAAGTAAGCCCATGACCAGTAGCTGATCTTTCTTGGTCTGGACATACTACTTTAACCTTATGTCCTCTTTTTTGGGCTGATTTTGCCAATGCTCTTATCCCTGCTGCGAAAACACCATCATCATTGCTAATTAATATATTTAACGGTTTCATTAATCAATACATTTTATTTATGGACGATATTTAAGTAAGATAAAGTAATACTTATTTATAACTATATCAGTGAGTCAAATTGAATCATTAAGTCAAATTGAGGAAAAACTAAATAATCTTTCTCTAACAGCAAAAAATAATATTGATAATTCTAATACACATGAAGAACTGGATCAATTGAGAGTTTCCTTGCTAGGGAAAAAAGGTGAGTTATCAATTATCTTGAAAACAATGGGTCAATTATCTGCTGCTGATAGACCAATTATTGGCCAGAAGGCAAATTTAATAAAGATAAATTTGCAAGAACTAATAACTGAAAGAAAAAATAAACTAAATAGCGAAGCCTTAGATAAAAAGATTAAAAAAGAAAAAATTGATGTAACTCTCCCTTCAATTGGAACACCTCCTGGGAATAAACATCCTTTGATTTCAACTCAAGACGAAATAATAGATATTTTTTGTGGTTTAGGTTATTCAGTTGAAAGTGGTCCTGAAATAGAAACTGATTTTTATAACTTTGAGTCTCTCAATATACCCAAAAATCATCCCGCAAGAGATATGCAGGATACTTTCTATTTAGATGAAAATCGACTTTTAAGGACCCATACTTCTCCTGTTCAGATAAGATACTTAGAGAATAATCCTCCTCCAGTAAGAATTATTGCTCCCGGGAGAGTTTATAGGAGAGATGCGGTGGATGCCACTCACTCCCCTGTTTTCAATCAGGTTGAGGTATTGTGTATTGATGAAGAAATTAATTTTAGTCATCTTAGAGGAACGGTTCTCACTTTTTTAAAGACGTTTTTTGGAGATATTCCTGTAAGATTTAGAGCTAGTTATTTCCCATTTACCGAACCTTCAGCAGAAGTAGATGTTCAATGGAAAGGGAGATGGTTAGAAGTAATGGGATGCGGAATGGTTGATCCTAAGGTTTTAGAAAAATTAGGGATAGATTCTGAGAAATGGACTGGATTTGCTGCTGGATTAGGAGTAGAAAGATTTTGTATGGTAAGACATCAAATTGATGATATAAGAAAATTCTATACAAATGATCTTAGATTTTTAGAACAGTTCTAGTAGAGTTAAATTCTAAAATTAGGATTGTCAAACATATTGGTTTAAAATAGTTCTAGTTTTAAATTTTTGATTGGTACGTAAAGCAGGACTAATAGTTAATGATGGTAAAGAACTGGCCGTTCAAACTGCAATTTCTGTACAGGAAAAATTGGAAAAATCCAATTATGAAGTTGTAAGAGTTAGTAGCTCCGGTGGAATGGTTGGATTTGCCAATCCTGATCAACATGTTCGTCCCCTGGGATATTCGAACTGTGTTCCAGAGGGATTTGATTCATCAATTGAATTTGCTATTGTTCTCGGCGGTGATGGAACTGTGCTTTCTGCCGCGAGGCAAACTGCACCTGCTAAAATTCCAATTCTTACAATAAATACTGGTCATCTAGGATTTCTCGCAGAAGCTTATTTATCTAACTTAGATGCAGCTATTGATAAACTCATAATTGGAAATTGGGATATTGAGGAAAGGACTTGTTTTATTATTAGTGTAATGAGGAATGATCAGAGGAGATGGGAGTCTCTGTGTCTTAATGAAATGGCTCTTCATAGAGAACCTCTGACAAGTATGTGTCATTTTGAAATTTCTATTGGTAGACATGCGCCTGTAGACATTTCTGCAGATGGTGTAATTTTATCTACACCAACCGGCTCTACTGCATATTCGTTGAGTGCTGGAGGGCCAGTTATTACTCCTGATTGCCCAGTTGTTCAATTAACCCCAATCGCTCCACATTCATTGGCATCAAGGGCACTAGTTTTTAATGATTCAGAGCCAGTAACTGTGTTCCCCGCGACTCCTGAAAGATTAGTAATGGTTGTTGATGGAAATGCTGGTTGTTATATTTGGCCTGAAGATAGAGTTCTAATAAGAAAAAGTAAACACTCAGTGAAGTTTATTAGACTTGAAGATCATGAATTTTTTCAAGTTTTAAGAAATAAATTAGGTTGGGGGTTGCCTCATGTGGCTAAACCCAATAAATAACTATTTTTTTATTTATTTTTTTCCTTTTAATAAAAAAACGGGATTATTTGGTTCTAATCTCATTCCTTCTGCAATACTTAAGTTTTTGTAAGTCTGAATTAAATTTAAGTTTGTTTTGAAATTTTTCTTTTCTAATTCCTCTTTCAATTCTTTTATGGTTTGGATATCTATTATTGGAATAATCACTATCTCTCCAGTATTCATAACCTTAGCCAGAGTATTTATAATTTTAATTTTAGTCTTTTTATCGCATCCACCTATTACTAATCTATTAGGTTTTTTCAAAGAACTAAATTTTTCATTATTCAAGGTATTATTTATATCTTCCTCAAAAACAAATTTTGGTTTGACGTTTAGTCGTTTTGAGTTTTCTAATATTAGTGATTTTGAGCCAATTCTTTTATCGATACAAAATAAATCTAAATTAGGCCTTAGTTTTAATGCTTCTAAACCAATTGACCCACAACCTGCTCCAATATCCCAAATAACACCTTTTGCGGGGAGCTCTAAATCAGCTAAGATTTGAACGCGAACCTCCCGTTTAGTAAATAAATTTGGTCTATCATCAAATGTTTTAAAAACATGGTCACTTATTCCGAAAAGAGAGAGATTATCATTTGTGTAATTTTTATTTGTTTTTGTAAGAACAACAATGTTCAAACTTGATATATCAGATGGTAATGATTCTTTAAGATTTAATTTTCTTATACTTTCTTTGTCGAAGCCTATTTCTTCACAGAGCCAAAAATCATAAAAGTCAATCAGATTTAATTCTGATAAGTTTTCTTTGATTAATTTTAAACTTTCATTATTTGAATCTGTAATAATAGACAAACTTAAAGGTCTTGCTTTAAGAGCCTCAACTAACTTAGTAGAGTCTCTACCGTGAATACTTACATTAACAGTATCTTGCCACGGAATCTTTAACTTACTAAATGCTAATTGAATGCAAGTATTTGAAGGGTAGAAACATAATTCATTTTTTGAAAAATTTTCTAGTAATATTCTCCCAATTCCAAACCAAAGAGGATCCCCTCTAGAAATTAAAATAACATCAGTTTTTTGAGATCTAAGCCAGTTAACAAGTTCGTTATTACTTTTGCTCGAAAAAAATGATTTCTTTTTTAATAAGCCATTTTTGCTCCATGATTTAATATCTTCATAATATGAATTTGGAACTGCAATATTTTCTGTTTCTAAAAATAGATTTTGTAATTTGAAAGATAGATCCTCAAATTTATAGGAATTAATCCCAATTACATGAATTTTTCTATTAACTTTAGTCATCAATATTTAATGAAATGGAACTCAATTGTTTGAATGTTTTATTAAATTATCTTATTATTATTCGAGTTATCATAGTAAATTAATTGTCTGAAAGGAGAAAGAGATTACATGATTTATTGTTAACTCTAATCAATAAAGATAGTGAATTTGAGTTTATTGAAGAAGATTCTAGCGATTTAACATCTAGCTATTCTGAAAAAGACACATTGAATTTATCTCGAGTTATAGAAAAAAATCGTAAAATAATCAAAAGATATCAAGCTATTGTAAGAACGGCTGTAACTCTAGATGCCCTGATGGATTCTGAAAATGAAGAAAATTACAAAATCAAATAAAATTATTTTTTTAAAAGGAATATTACCTTTACTTTTACTACTATCTGTTATTTTTAACCCATTAAAAGTATCTGCAGAAGTCGCAGAAACAGAAATAAATGGGGAATTAATAAATGCTAGCAGTGAATTTCTAAGGGATTTGGACTTTGAGACTTGGCAATTAGTAGCTTATAAATCCCCTCTTTTTGAAGATAAATTAATCTTGAGAGTAATAGGATATCCAGGAAATCTCAGGATTGATCATCCCACTGACTTAAGGGTTGAATCAGGTAGAAAACAGTGGCTTTTAGATGATAAAACATTACTAAATGTGGAATTAGCAAATGATGGAAGACAAGCTGCTGCAGAATTTGATCTTGATGAATTGATTAAAAATTTAGATAAAAATAGACCATTAAGATTATCTTTGTCAGGAGTTTTTTCTGAGTTACCTGTTCCTCCCTTCGTTGTTAAAGAGTGGAGATCAATAAACTGAATTTGATTTTTGGAGATGTCTGAAAACAATGTAAGCCATACAAAATGGATGAAAAGAGCAATTTTTTTGGCTGCTTTAGGCAAAAATACAACAAGTCCTAATCCTAGGGTGGGAGCAGTGATACTTGATAAGAATGGAAGCCTTATTTCAGAAGGATTTCATTTCAAGGCAGGGATGCCTCATGCTGAGGCAATGGCTTTTAATAATTTAAAAAGTGATGCTAAAGGTGGAACAATGTATGTGAATCTTGAACCTTGTTGCCATCAAGGCAAAACACCTCCATGTGTAGATAAGGTGATATCCTCTGGATTAAAAAAGGTGTATATATCTATTAAAGACCCTGATAAAAGAGTCTCTGGCAAAGGGATTAAGTTTCTAAAGAAAGCTGGAATACAAGTTCACTTAGGCTTATGTAAAAAAGAATCCTTAGATCTAAATAAGGCTTTTATTCATAGGAATATTACAAAAAAGGCATTTGGTGTTCTTAAATGGGCAATGAGTATAGATGGAAGAATAGCTTTAAAAAATGGAAAAAGTAAATGGATTACGAATGATGAATCAAGGTCACTAGTTCATTCTTTTAGAGCAGAATTTGATGCAATAATAATTGGGGGAAATACATTAAGAAGTGACAACCCACTTTTGACTACTAGAGGTTCAAAAAATCCTGAGCCTTTGCGAGTTGTTTTCACAAAAAGTTTAGATCTTCCTTCAAAAGCTAATCTTTGGGATTGTAGTAAGGCAAAAACTTTAGTTATTTATGATTCTTCTACAGCAAATGAAAGCTACCTCTCAAGGATTCCGAAATGTGTGGAGGTTGAAAAGGTATTATCAGATAACCCAGAGTTAATTTCAAAATTACTTGCAAAAAGAGGATGTAATAAAGTTCTATGGGAATGTGGCCCAGGATTGGCTACTGCCGCTATTCGATCTAATTGTATTCAGGAACTTATTACTTTTATTGCTCCAAAAATTTTAGGTGGAGATAATAGTATGAATCCTCTAAGTGATTTTGAATTTAGAGAAATGCACGAAATCATTAAATTAAGTTATAGTCAGTTTAGTTTGATTGGAAATGATATATGTTTTAAAGGCTCATTAAAAAATTAATTTTAGTACTAGTTTTATGAGTCAAAGTACCGTACGGTTCTTACCCAAAAAAAACAATACAGATACGGAAACTCTTCGTTTAGTTTATAATAAACTAACAATTGAACATAACTATGCCAATAAGACAAGACGATAATCAACCTAATAGAAGATTCGGAATTGTAAATATCATTTTGATAGGAGTTGGGGCATTACTTCTATTTAGTAGCCTTTTCCCTAATCAGAATATGCAAATCCCCAGGGTTCCTTATTCTTTATTTATTGATCAGGTTAATGATGGCGAAGTTAAGCGTGCATATATCACACAAGAACAGATTAGATATGAGTTAAATGGAGCTGAAGAAGGAGCCCCTTCTGTTTTAGCAACAACTCCAATTTTTGATATGGACCTCCCCCAAAGGTTAGAAAATAAAGGGGTGGAATTCGCTGCCGCTCCTCCCAAAAAACCTAATTTTTTCTCTACCATATTGAGTTGGGTTGTTCCTCCTTTAATTTTTATCCTTGTTTTACAATTCTTCGCTAGAAGAAGTATGGGTGGAGGAGGTGCTCAGGGAGCTCTTAGTTTTACTAAAAGTAAAGCAAAAGTTTACGTCCCTGATGATGAATCAAAAGTAACATTTGCTGATGTGGCTGGCGTTGATGAAGCTAAGGATGAATTAACGGAAATAGTTGATTTTCTAAAAAAACCTGAGAGATACACAGATATCGGTGCGAGAATACCAAAAGGTGTTCTTCTTGTGGGACCTCCAGGAACAGGTAAAACTCTTCTTTCAAAAGCTGTTGCGGGAGAAGCAGAGGTTCCTTTCTTTATAATTTCTGGTTCTGAATTTGTCGAGCTTTTTGTTGGTGCAGGTGCAGCAAGAGTAAGAGATCTTTTTGAACAAGCAAAGAAAAAAGCTCCATGTATTATTTTTATTGATGAATTGGATGCTATTGGTAAAAGTCGTTCTGGATCTATGGGAGTCGTTGGCGGCAATGATGAAAGAGAACAAACATTAAATCAACTTCTTACAGAAATGGATGGCTTTGCCTCCGCAGATAAACCAGTTATAGTACTTGCTGCTACTAACCAACCGGAAGTACTAGATGCCGCGTTATTAAGGCCTGGAAGATTTGATAGGCAAGTATTAGTCGATAGACCAGATTTGTCTGGTAGAAAAACTATATTGGAGATATACACCAAGAAAGTTAAACTGGCTGACTCAATTGACTTGGACTCTATTGCCCAAGCTACTAGTGGGTTTGCTGGCGCTGATTTAGCCAACATGGTAAACGAAGCCGCTTTGCTTGCTGCCAGAGCTAAAAGAAAAAGTGTGGAGCAACAAGATTTGAGTGAGGCAATTGAAAGAGTAGTTGCTGGTCTGGAAAAGAAGAGTAGAGTTCTTCAAGATGATGAAAAGAAAGTTGTTGCTTATCACGAAGTCGGTCATGCTATCGTTGGCCATCTTATGCCAGGAGGTTCAAAAGTTGCCAAGATTTCAATTGTCCCAAGAGGCATGAGTGCACTTGGTTATACTCTTCAATTGCCAACTGAAGAAAGATTTTTGAATTCTAAAGAGGAATTAAAAGGACAAATAGCAACACTTCTTGGAGGAAGATCAGCAGAAGAGGTCGTTTTTGGAAAGATTACTACAGGGGCCTCAAATGATTTACAAAGAGCAACTGACATAGCAGAACAAATGGTTGGTACATTCGGAATGAGTGATATTCTTGGACCCCTTGCTTATGACAAACAAGGTGGAGGTCAGTTCTTAGGAAATGGAAACAATCCAAGAAGATCTGTAAGTGATGCTACTGCTCAAGCAATTGACAAAGAGGTTAGAGGTTTAGTTGATGATGCACACGAAACAGCGCTTAATATTTTGAGGAATAATTTACCTCTTCTTGAATCAATTTCTCAAAAAATCCTCCAAGAAGAAGTTATTGAGGGTGAGGATCTTAAAACTCTCTTAGCAGAGAGTAAAATGCCTGCATAGTAGAATTTAGGTTTTAGTACAAAGTTAGATGTTCAACCCGATCAAGCTTGGAAGCAAAAATTTTTTATCAAGCTTGGATATCTCTTGTGAAGAATTTCTTCATATTTTAGAGATAGCAAAAAGTTTTAAAAATAAAGATCTAAATATCAAACTCAAAGAAAAAGTATTAGGGTTAATTTTTGATAAGTCATCAACTCGTACCAGAGTTAGTTTCCAGGTGGCAATGTCAAGACTTGGCGGCACTACGGTTGACCTAAATCCTACTACTTCACAAATTGGGAGAGGGGAGCCAATTAGAGATACAGCAAGAGTGCTAAGTAGATACTGCGATGTTCTTGCGATAAGAACATTTAAACAAACTGATTTGGAAGAGTATGCAAAATGGTCCTCTAAGCCAGTTATTAATGCTCTTACTGATTTAGAACATCCATGTCAGGCTTTAGCTGATTTTATGACAATTAAAGAGGAATTTCTTGATTTTAAAGATGTAGTTTTGACATTTATTGGAGACGGTAATAACGTCGCAAATTCTCTTATTTTATGTGGCGCGTTTTTAGGAGTAGAAGTTAGGATTGCCTGTCCTAAAGGTTATGAACCTAACTCGTCGTTGATTGATAAAGCATATGAAATATATGAAAATAAGAATTTGTTGAAAATCACTAATGATCCTAATGCCGCTGTTTTAGGAGCAAATGTTCTTTATACAGATGTTTGGTCATCTATGGGTGAAGAAAATCAAAAAGATGAGAAAGAAAAAGTTTTTAAAGGGTTCACTATTGATAGTGATTTAGTTAGCAAGGCTGACAAAGATGCAATTATTCTTCATTGCCTTCCTGCATATAGATCCAAAGAGATAACTGATGAAATATTTGAAAGTCACAAAAGTAGAATTTTTGATCAAGCGGAAAATAGATTACATGCTCAACAAGCTCTTTTGTCTTGTATTCTCCAGTAGGAATACTTGCAAACTAACTAATAAAAGGGTACAAATGTATTAGTATGCATTTGTTTTATGGAAACTTCTTCAGGGGACAATCTTACCCAAGCTCAGAATGAGCTCTATGGATGGATAAAAGAATATATGAAAAACTTTCAACATAGCCCATCCATCAGACAAATGATGCAAGCTATGGGATTGAAATCTCCTGCTCCAATTCAAAGTCGTTTAAAACATTTGCAAGAAAAGGGCTACATCTCTTGGCAAGAAGGTAAAGCAAGAACAATGCAAATAGTTGATGAAATTATAGAAGGTGTACCAATTATGGGTTCAGTCGCCGCTGGAGGTTTAATTGAAACTTATTCAGATGTTCAAGAGAATTTAGATATTTCTGATGTTTTAAAAAAGAAAAATATTTTTGCACTTACAGTTAATGGAGATTCTATGATAGACGCATGTATTGCAGATGGAGATATGGTTCTAATGGAGCCAATTACAGATTCATATTCACTTAGAAACGGAACTATTGTTAGTGCATTGGTTCCAGGTTTAGGAACAACTTTAAAGTATTTTGTTAAAAGAGGAGGAAAAATATTTCTTGAAGCAGCAAATCCAGCTTATGAACCTATTGAATTAGATTTAGACCAAGCTGTTTTTCAGGGAAAACTATTAGCAGTATGGAGAAAGTTATAGATAGACTCAGGCAAAAAAAAAATATTTTATTTAAAAAAGGATTTAAGTTATAATTTAATTAATTAAGATAATTTTCAACTTGAAAAACAAGTTTTTTGTATTTTTCTATATCTTTTTATTTATAACACTTAATAAGTTCAGCCAATGATGTTATTGGAGAAATTACAATTCCATGCATTGGAGTTTCCTCAACATATGTTCTCATTAAAGCAAATTCTGATTAATTAAAATGGAAAAAAATTCAAATTTTAAAAATATTGCTTCTGAACAAATTGTTGAGGATGAAATAGACCTAATGGCTATTCTTTATTTCTTATTACGAAATAAGGTTTTAATAGGTTTTACAACTTTAATAACTTTTGTTCTTTCTTTTTTTTATAGTCTAAATTTAAAGAAAGTTTGGGAAGGTCAGTTTCAGATAGTATTAAATTCCGAACAGGAGTCTAAATTTAATTCTATAGGTCCTTCTTTACTAAGTGATTTAATAGGCAGTAATAAAAGCAGTAATATAAAAACCGAAGTTGGAATTCTTAAAAGTCCTTCAGTTTTGATGCCTATTTATGAATTAGTAAATGAAACAAGTGGAATAGATATAGAAAATAAAGTACCTTTTTCAAAATGGCAATCTAATTTAGATGTTGAATTACAGAAAGGGACTACAATACTTAATATTGCTTATAGAGATACTAGTAAAGAAATAATTTTGCCTGCTCTAGAAAAAATGTCATTAATTTATCAAGAATATGCTAAAAAAAATAAGAAAAGAGGGGAAGCTTTAACTGAGAAATATTTAATAAATCAAATTAATTTATTTAAGGAAAAAAGTGCAAAGTCTATTAAAGAAGCCCAAGATTTTGCAATTGATCAAGATATGATTTATGTACAAAATAAATTTTATTCTGGTAATGACATTAATGGAAATATGAATAAACAGTATTCTCAAGATCCAAATATGTCTGTAAAAAAAAATTCGGGCTTTGAACAACAATACTTAGGTACAATTCTAAATATAGAGACAATTAGAGTTTCTTCAGCAAATAAAATACGAATAAAAATTCTTCAAATAAAAAAAATTAATGAACTATCCCCAACTGATTATGAAAGTTTGCAATATTTTGGCTCATCGACGCCTGCTCTTAATGAGACAGGATTGCCAGAAAGATTAAATGAAATTGAGGGAGAATTAGTTGCTTTAAGAACTAAATACTTTGAAAATGAACCTGAAATAATCAGATTATTAGAGGAAAAAAAACTAACAATAGATCTACTTAAATCAAGAGCAATAAAATATTTAAAAATTGCGAAACTAGAAGCTGAGGCAACAATGGAAGCAGCTATGAGACCAAAAGAAGTGCTTTTAAAATATAGAGAATTCACAAGGGAGGCTGCTAGAGATGAAAAAACTTTATTTGCATTAGAGGATGATTTAAGAGCGCTTAGGCTTCAAAAAGCAAAATTATCTGATCCATGGCAATTAATTACTCAACCAACATTATTAAAAAATCCCGTTGCTCCATCGAAAAGAAATATAAGTTTTTTGGCCTTAGTAATGGGTTTCTTTTTAGGAACGGTAGTAGCAACTTATAAAGAAAAAAAGTCTGACAAGATTTATTCCATTCAACTATTCGAAAAACTTTTATCAACCTCATTATTAGGAAGAATTAGTAGATACGATCAAATGATTGATTCAGATCAAATAAATTTTTTAAAGGAATTTTTGGAAACGCAAAATAAAAAAACGATTTCCTTTATTACCTTAGAAGATGTCAATAATTCTTATTTACAAAATTTAAGAGATTTTTTAATGAAAGAAATTAAAATAGATATGAAGATAAATGTTATTTCATCGCAAATTCCTTTAGAAAATTCCAAGAATTCAGATTTTACAATATTATTTACCTCTCTCGATCATGCTTCTAACTCTAAAATCAAGACTTTAAAAAATAGATTTACCTTATTAAATATTGATTTAAAAGGTTTTATTTTATTATTTGAATAAGTTTTGTTTATGTTATAAAAGCTTTTTATAGGAGCTTAAATCTTCCAAAATGACAATTAAAAATGAAAAAAAGATAATTAAGTTGCAAAAATATCTAAAAATGAATCTTGTTAAAAGTCTACGTGTACTTTTTCTGCCTTCTACACTCCATCGACAATCAACTTGGTTTTTTTATTAGGTGCGAAATTGCTTAAGAAGATCTTCAGAAGGCATGCTACAGCTTGTAAACCTCAAGGTGCTTTTTAAGGTGCAGATTTCAATAATCAAATGCTATAAAGTACTATATGAATTACGGCAGTTAGGAAAGGAATCTTCAGATTTATTTATACAACTGTTGTTTAACGATATGGGGCCATAGCTCAGTTGGTAGAGCACCTGCATGGCATGCAGGGGGTCAGCGGTTCGAGTCCGCTTGGCTCCATTAGGATTCTCGCCATTTATACCAATTAATTTGACCAATTATTCATAAAAAACTATACGTTTTGATAAGGTAAAATACGGAAAATATTACCTTTCTGCATCCACCTCTTCATCCAATTGTAGAACTTATGAAAACTATAAATTGATATAGAAAAGAGTTTTTAATTTTTTTAAATAATTAAGAATCTTTTTTAAATATAATTTTTCTTAATTAATTTATTCTTATTTTTTTCTTCCAATCATTACGAAAAACCCCCCTTCTCGAATTTGTACGGTGTTAAATGCCATTAACAAATCATCTAGAAAATTTATTTTAGGGTTTTCATTTTTCTTGAATAAATTCTGGTTTTGAATATCAAAATGTGGGATCAAATTTAAAAATTCAACATTATTTTCTTCAAACCACTTTAAAGTTTCATTTGGAGTATGTAGGGTTTCGTGAGGATTCATAAATTGATCTTTAATCCAAGCCTTTTTTTTTGCCTTACTTCTCATTTTTCGAGAGGTTTTATCAAAATATGAGATTTTATCTCCAAGTATTTTCGCTAGTTTCTGCTTGACTCTTGTTAAAAATCTTCCATATTTATGATATAAGCCAATTACTAAAATCCCTCCTGGCTTTGTAACTTCAACTAAACATTTAAAAGCCTCCTCGGCATTTTTTGTATGATGTAAAACTCCATTGCTTAAAGTGTAATCAAAGGTATTTTTATTAAATTTCAAATCAAAAACATCCATTTTCATAAAATAAGCATTATCTATTTCATGTCTTCTCCTGAAATTCTCTCCAAGTTTTAAAGAAGAATTAGATATGTCAACAGCAAAAATTTCTCTATTTGCCCTTGAAAGGAAAAGTGAAAGCTGGCCGGTTCCGCAACCAAGTTCAAGAATTTTAGTTCCGTATCCAATTTCATTATCAAGTTTTTTTGTAAATAAATTATTTACCCCTTTATCGTAAAGAGAGGCATAATCTTCACAATCATCATAATTTGGGAATTGCACCTCATCATAAAAATCAGACATCTTTCCTGTTAATGGATCTAAATCATTAACTATAAAGTTTGGTATCCCATCATCAATGTAGTTAAGCTTGACTTGATCCATCGTAATATCTTCTTCATTGAAGATAATTGATTCATTAAAAGAATCTTCTATAAATTTAAAGCGATTCAAGATTAGTAGATTTATAAAAAAAATTCAAAACAACTCATAAATTTCATTAATTATAAATCAATAATTAAAAAAAGGGTAATTTATCTTACATTATAAAAATTGATTTCCATGAGACCATCCCTTCGACCAACTTAGCTAAAACATTTGCAAACACTTTTATAGCTTACTTGAGTACCTAGATGGCATGCAGGGGGTCAGCGGTTCGAGTCAGCTTGGCTCCACTTATTTTTTTGATTAAATAAAACTATATATTGAAAAAAGTAGCAGCAAATTTTCTATCTAAGATTTATTGAATTTAGTTTTTTTATCGAAATTTTTCACTAACTTTGGAAAGGCTAATACATTTAAATTTATGCTGAATCTGAGAATTAAATTACTTTATATATAAGGTATTAATCTTTATGCGAAAATTTTATAAAACCTTTTATCTTCAAATAATTCCAATTTTTATTTTAGGGTTCTCTTTAGGTGTTATTTCAATTTGGCCTGGAATTATTTCTGGAAATAGCAGAAAATGTTTTTTAAATATCCTCAAAGACGGTAGTGATGGCTCAATAAAAATTGGGACCGTTCTCTCAATCAATCCAAATTATCTTTTAAAAATTAAAAAAACTAAAAATAAATATTTAAAGATTTTGTTGATTGGAGACTCCTGCTTTCAAAGATTTTAAATTAAATGATTACTATTTGTATGGCTTATATAAGGCAAAAGCTTGTAGAAAGTACGTAAAATCTAGCTTCTTATAGAGCCTCCCTTTCTTAATTTGAAACATCATCCAATAAAAAAAGAGTTGGGAGACTTTCTTTTCTGATTTACTTTTTAAAAGTCGGAGCGAAATGATTAAAACCTGCGACCGAGTGCTCCCGAAGCACTCGCAAATTTAATGAAATAACTTAGGATTATTAAGTAAGAAGTGATCCTGAAGAGAAAAGTATCTACCACTTTTGGCCAGAATATTTAGTTTCGCTTCGATTTTGCGTTAGTTAAACCAAAAAATTAATTAAATATTTTACCTCTCAATTTAATATTCACCATCAGGTATTAATGGAGAATAAATACCCTGCCAATCCAACCATGATGGAACGTTCTTTTGAGTTGATTTTTCTCCTGATACCACATTTATATTTATGTTGTATATTGATTCAGTTTGAGTATTAAGAGTTCTTGCGGCAGTAAGAATATTTCCACTTGAGGGACTTAAGCATCTCCCATCATTCCCACTGTCGGGGAATTGGAATCTTCTTGTCGGAATAATTCCCAATGATTGAGGAGGTTTTGTAAAAGATGGGTTAACAACCCCATCAATTAATTGCCTTTGACATTCTCTTACGGCTAATCGTAAATATCTTTTTGCGACAGATACTTCTGCCTTTTCTATAAATCCATAAAGTAGTGGGATCGAAATAGAAGTGAGTATCCCAAGACCCATCATGACAATAATTAATTCTGTTAAAGAAAAGCCTTTAGAATATATTTTCAAATTTAGTTTTTTAGTTTTGTTAGTTTTAATATATAAAACTTAATCTTGCAAATATTCTATTTACTGTATGGCATGCAGGGGGCAGCGGTTCGAGTCCGCTGGACTCCGCTTATTTTTCCGTCTAGGAATTAAAATTTTTAAAATAATTTCTTATGAAAATTTTGCTACGAACTTATTTATAACTTCTATTTCAAAATCCATCATTGATTTAGTCAACCCAGGGTATGTCCCTAGGAAAAGTGTATTATTCATAATCTCATCTGAGTTTATTGTCTCAACGGCTATTCTGTAAGCGTCAGGATTATATTTCTGTAGTTCTATAAAAGCAGGTTGCCTTAATAAATTTCCGCCAAATAACATTCTATTACCAATTTTATTATTATCCAATTCCTTCGCTAATTCCGTTCTTGTGAAAGGAGAATTATTTCTAGTTGAGATTTTAAACCCAAACCATGAACAATCCGATTGACAGTTTGTATTATCCCAGGAGAATCCTTTATATTTATCCCACCCTGTTGCATGGGTTGGTAATGCAAATTCTAGAAATTTTTCGGACTTAGTTAAACCAGATCTTAAGTAGTTCCAATTTTGTTTTCTTTTTTCAATAAATTCAGGTAGTCTTTTAAGTTGAACTCTGCCGATTGAGGCCTGAATATCTAAGGGTTTTAAGTTGAAACCTAAATGACTATATGTATATTTATGATCATAACCCCTAGGAAGATCTCCTAATTTCCATTCAAATCTTTTTTTGCAAGTATTATCCATGCCACTGGGACACCAACAATCTCTGCCCCAATCTCTAAAGCTTTCGGCTATTACAGAGAGCTTTTTGCTATTAACTATATTAACTGAACCTCCCTCTCCCATCGTAAGATGGTGGGGAGGATAGAAACTTTGAGTACTTATATCTCCCCACGTGCCTGTCCATCTAATTACTTTATTAGGACCATCGTCTAAGCCTGGACTATTATCATAAAAGCCTAAGCTATTTGCTAGATTTTTTGGTATTGAATAACTGCAGCCAAGCGCATCACAATTATCTTCAATGAGCCAGAGATTATATTTTTTGCAAAATTCTAATGTTTTGGTTAAGTTAAATGGATTTCCAAGTGCATGTGCCATCATTATAGCCTTTGTTTTTTCTGGGTTATAAGCTTTTTCTAATTGATCACAGTTAGCATTCCCTGTTATGGTATCTGCATCTATAAAAACAGGTTTAGCTCCTGCTTGAATAATTGGAGCTACGGTGGTAGGAAAACCTGCTGCTACAGTAATGACTTCATCACCTGGATTAATTTTCTTTTTGCCTAATTTATAAGACGTCAATGCTGAAATAGCTATTAAATTTGCGCTAGAACCCGAATTAACTAATAAACATTTTTTTACTCCTAAGAATTCAGATATTTCCTTTTCCATATTTTGCCCCTCAGATCCAAGAGTTAGCCAAAAATCTAAAGTTGAAGAAACTGCAGCAGCCACTTCATCGTCTGTAAAAACTCTTCCCGCATAGGGAATAGGCATACCTTTTACCCATTTTGAACGTAACTCATCTCCATCCGGTCTAAACTGAGCATGGACTTTTTTTGAATAATCTCTTGTTAAATTGAGAATTTTATTTTTAAGTTCACTAATACTTTCCAATAAAACAACCTATATCACTGGATAATTCTACAATGATAATTTAAATTTTGTACAACATTTTAAATAAGAAAACGAAAATAAACCATTTATAAAAAAAACTATGATTCCTAAAAATAATGATATTTTTAAATGACGTCTATTCTGAATTTTGTATATTTGGTGTAAAGTACCTGACCTTATAGGATTGCAAGTAAAAAAAATGAAAAATATAAGAAGTTATAGAAATTTTTGAATGAGTTATTCTGGATTTATTTAATTAAATTTTAAAAATACTTAATCTAATTTTTAAAAATCAAAATTCTTTTTTCAGTTTGAAAAGGTAAATTTTTAATTGTTTAATTATTAGAAAAATAGTTTTTATAAAAGATGGTGGAATTAAATTCGATAAAATAATACTTGGGATACAAAATAACTGAAAAGCAATAGATTTTTTTAAATATTTTGAGATCTTTAAACTTTTTTGATCAGCATTTTTAGGAAAGAATCCTGACCTTACAGAAAAGATTAACTTTGGAAGATAGAATTTACAGTAATTATTAATTATTGAATTTTTTATAGCTCTTTTTTTACTTATTTCATGAATAGTATTTGGTAATAAATATAAAAAGGTTTCTAATACAGCATAAGAATTTGTATTCTCTGAAGTAGCTAAAATTACTGTTGAATTAGTTTTGAAACACATGCCATTTTTATCAAGCAAAGGTAAAATCCATGATAGTTGTATTATTTGGTTCCCAATTTTTGAAGTTGTTTTTCTAAACTTTGGATCATATTCTTGGAACTCTTTAATATTAAAAACCCATGAGGATAAAAAAGATGTCATTATATGTATCTCACTACTTAAATTAATAGCGTTAGTTTTTATAAAGGAACTATCCATTTTTTTATCTATAAATAATCCGATATTTTTTGTCCAAAATGGTTTTAAATAAATTAAAGATAACTCATTTTGCAAAATACAATTAATAACACTATCAATTAACCCCTTCATAGGTAAATCATCATCCCCAATAACCCAGCAATATTTTGTCATTACTTTTTTCATTGCTGAAACTATATTTCCATCCGAACCCATATTTTTCTTATTCGTAGTAAACTCCCATTGTGGAAATTTATCACTAAATCTTGATAAGAGATTTACAGTTTTAGAATCATTTTTATCATTATTTTGTACAATTAGATGCAAAAATTTTTTTTCTTTTGTATGTTCTATCATTTTTAATAATCTTTCTAAACAAGTATTTCTTTGATATGTAGGGATAATTATTGTTAAGAGTTTATCCATTAAAATTTAAACCTTTAACCTTTCACTTCTAAATATTCTATAGGTTCTAAGTGTTAATATTAAAGTTACAAAATTGATTGCAAAAATATTTAAAAATAGATCTCTTATTGAAATATTACTTACCTGGGAATAAAGTATTATGTGACAAATAGCTGAGAAAATAGAATGAGGTATTAAAAGTTCTTTTTTATATATCCTAAAATAAGAAGCTATATTAAATATTAAAATATGACATATTGCAGTTAATGCTATAAAAAAAGTAATATTTGGTTCTAAAAAAATATTGGGATATTTGGAATGAAAATTAAAAGATAAGAAAAATCCTACACTTAAAAGTAAAACCCCAAAAAATAGAGATTGTTTTGTTAATTGTTTGAATGATTTATAGGCAATTATTTCTTGATTATTTTCAATATACCCCCCTAACTTTGGAATACTTGCTGAGATGAAAGAGGAAGAAATAACAATAATGGCATTAGTAATATTTAAATTCAATCCAACTAATCCAGCTTTTACAGGTCCCAAAGAAGAAAATATAAATGGAGTTATCAATTGAAAAATTATTATTCCACACAAATAATTTATTGATATTTTCCATTGCAATGGAAAAATTTGATACTTCCAAATTTGAAAAGAATCAATAAATTTTGGTTTTTTATTTATCTTGCGTCCTTTTCTATATATTATTGACACTTTATCGAAATAAATAAAGTAACTGCTAAATATAGCTAAGAAGAATTGGTAAATTGAAAAAGACCATAAACCAAATCCAAAATATAATAATAATAATAAAGTTATATTTGCTAAAATAGTTTGCTTAGTCCTCATCAAAGCAACTGATGCAAGCTTCCCAGAAGCCTCCAGAAAAATTAGCTTTGCTGAATTTAACAATAAAATGCCAGTAGAAATAGAAGTAAGTATCCATGGTCCAGACCAATTCACATTGGTTCCGCTTGTATTGTTAAAGAATAAACTGCCTATAATTAAACTTAAAATTACAAATATTAGAGAAAGATATTTATAGTAAATTCTTGTAACAAAAAGGATTTTTCTAACTGCATTCGAATTTATTAACTTACTTTGCTCTCTAGAAAATATTACTAGTAAAGTCTGCCCCAGCCCTAGATCTAAAATTGAATATACTCCTACTATGGATACAAAAGTGAAATAATATCCTCTTTCCATATCACTTAAAAATATTGCTGTAGCGGGTGCACTCAATCCAGCAGTTAAATAATAAATGGATCTAAAAGTTAATGTATTTTGAATCTCTTTTGAAATTTTTATATTGAAAAATGATATATTAACTATATAAAATTTTCCAATAAAATAAAACCCTTCATTAAATAAGAATTTTTATAACATAATTAAATTTTTAATAAATTAAATGATATTCAAATATTAAAGTTTAAATATTATGGAGATTTAGAACTTAAGGTTTTTGATTTTTTATGTCTGAAAATTTATTTTTACTAACTGGTTGTGAAGGATTTATTGGTAAAAATTTAGTAAATCATTTCAAAAGCAATGGAATAAGTTATTTAGCTCCAAAGTTCAAAGAGCTTGATATCTCAAATGAATTGCATCTATCTAATTATATTAAAAATAAAAAAATCACTCATTGTATACATTCTGCTACAACCTTAAGAAATGGAACTGAATATCCGGATAATGTTTTAGAAAATAATTTACGAATGTTTTTTAATTTAGATGCTGTTTTACCAGAAAGTGTGAAACTTATTAATTTTGGATCTGGTTCAGAATACAATAGATCTAATTGGAACCCCAAAATGAAGGAGGATTATTTTGGGAAGCATATTCCTTCCGACTCTCATAGTTATGCAAAATATTTAATCTCAAAATTTATTTCAAAAGCAAATACGAAAAGAAAAATGATAACTTTTAGAATTTTCGGAATATATGGAGAAGGAGAGGATTATAGATTTAAATTTATCTCAAATCTTATAGCTAAAGTCATTTGTGATATTAATCCTGTTATTAATCAAAATTCTTTCTATGATTATATTGACGTAAGAGATTTTTGTGATTTGTGCATTCAATTAATATTGAAAGATGATACCTACTCATTTGATTCAATTAATGTGTGTTCCGGTAATTTGATTTCTCTTGAATGGGTCGCTAGAAAAGTAATAGAACTATCTAAAAATAATAAAATAACCTTTAGTATTAATAGTACTAAATTAGGGCGAGAATATTCAGGTTGCAATGAAAGGATGAGGGGCATTCTTGGAGATGATTTTAGGCTTACAAATCCAGAGGAAACTCTTCAAAGGTTAATAAATTTTTATAAAGATAATATCAATACTATAGATAAACAAACTTTAATAGATGATCCCTACATGAAATATGCAAAAAAAATAATGAAATAAAATGAAAAATTACTATGAATATATTTTTAATAATGTTGATTCAGATGTTAAAGAGTTACCTTCTTTTCTTGAAAATAAAAATATATTAATTACGGGTGGTTCAGGATTTATTGGCGGATTTATAGTTAATTATCTTTGCTGGATTAAACATAAATATGCCATTGATTTAAAAATAAAACTAGCTATAAGATCTAAATCAAATTTTTATAAAACTCTTCTCGATGATTATCAGAATGTTGATTACTTAGAAGTTTTAATTTTAGATCTAATGAATTATGAAGGGGTCAATAATTTGAATAGAATTGAAAGTCAATTTGATTTAATTATTCATGCTGCTTCACCATCTTCAGGTAAAGCTTATAGCAACAATAAAGAGGGCACGATGTTTATAAATACAATAATAATTGATTCTCTTTTTAAAACATTAAATAAAGGTAACTCTATTTTTATGTATTTTAGTACAACAGGAATATATGGAATTCATGCTAATAATAAATATCCTTTAAGAGAGGAAACATTTTCGAATCTTGATCACTTAGACAGTAAAAATGTTTATTTGATGTCAAAATTAACTGGCGAAACAACTCTAAATACTCTTAGTGAAATTTACGAAAAAAGAATAATCATACTAAGGCCAAGTATTAATTATGGGCCATTTTTAGATCCAAAAGATGGAAGAGCATTGTCAGATTTTATAGTAAACGCTCTTGAAAAAAAAATAATTACTATTAAATCTACTGGTAAAAGTTTGAGAAATTACTGTTTTATATCAGATACTTTGTCAGGAATCTTTCTCGCATTAGTTAGAGGTGAAAAAAATAAAGTTTATAATCTGGCTCATGATAAAGAAACATCAATTCTTGAGTTAGCAACTCTTATTAGTAAAAAAACCGATGCAAAAATAGAAGTTCAAAACTGCAAAGACATACACTTAGGATTGGATTTTGATAGAACTGCCACTAATTGCGATAAGTTGAAATCCATTGGATGGGATGCAAAAATAACTTTAGAAAATGGTTTAGAATCAACAATTGATTATTTCAAAGAATATCTAGATGATAATAGAAAAACTTTATTAAAGAATTAGTTTGATTTTAATTAAAAGTTTTTTATTACTTATCAATCAAATTTATGTTAAAGTTTGAAGAAATTTTAAAAAAATAAATGTCTGACAGTAAATCACGTTTAGACAATTTGCTTAAAGGGAAAAAAATTATAATTTGGGGCGCTCGTATGGTGGGACAAGGGTTTAGTAGGTATTGCTCTTCAAATAATTTAGATACTTTATGCTTTATTGATTCTGACCCTTCATTACAGAATCAAACAATAAAGGGTTTAAAAGTATTTTCTCCAAATGATGTAGGAAGGTTTATTAGCTCTTTTCCTAAAGAAGAGCTATTAATTGTCATAGCTGTATCAATTAAATCATCAGAAATAATAAGCACTCTAAAAAATTTCTCTTTAGATCATCTTGAATTTATTACTTATTCTGACTATTCGAATATATTCTTCACAATTGACGTTGTTGGGGCTTGTAACTTAAGGTGCGCAAGTTGTGCTCACAGTATTCCTGATCACGGAGTGCCAATGAACATAATGTCATTTGAGAATGTGAAAAAAGTACTTAATAAAATTAAGAATGATGCTCCTTTATGCACACATGTAGCTCTTTATAGTTGGGGTGAACCTTTTTTACATCCAAAGTTAGATCAAATTATTGAATTATTCCATCAAAGCAATATAGCTGTAGCTTTATCAACTAATTTATCTCATGAAAATTTTGATAAGATCTTAAAGCCTCTCAAGAAAAATCCTGAAAATCTAAAGGTTTCTCTTTCAGGTTACTACGATCAAGCTTATGACAATACTCACAGTGGTGGTGATATAACTTTAGTTAAAAGTAATTTATACAAGTTGAGGTATTTTATCGATAAATACAAATTATCAACTCACGTAGATATAAACTACCACCTTTACAGGGACAATAATGGTAAAAATTTAGAGAAAATGCAAAATCTAGCCGATGAGTTGAATTTTGGTTTGTCTACTGTCCATGCTTTGGTAATGCCACTTGAACGAGTTTTTAATCATTGTGACGGAGTCTCTGATAGGCAAACTGAAGATTTATCTAAAAATTTATTGGTTACTATTGATGAAGGTATCCAAGCATCCTCAGAAAAACCTCTCCCTCAAGGAGTTTGTCCATTTAGAGAAAATCAATTAAACATAAATGCAGACCTTACTGTTCCAGTATGTTGCTTAGTATTTAATAGAAATCATTTAGTATCAAATAATTATCTTGATACCTCTCTTCAAGATATAAATTTAAATAAATCTAATTCTGATATTTGTTCTAAATGCATGAAACTTAAACTCCCTGAATATAACATGGGTTTTAATAAGGAGGGTTGGAAATCATTTGCTATGCAAAAAACAAGCTCTGATGTTAGCTAAGTTAAATTTTTCAGTAAAAAAATTATAGTCTCCTCTAAACTTAATTTGTAATTATGTACATTTAAATATACTTATTAACTTTTAAAAAGTAAAAATATCTGCTATTGTGAGTTAAATTTTTTGATTTCATGGTATCTTCCCCACAAAAAAAATCTAAAGTAAATCCCAGAATTTACCATCAAAAAAAGCAATCTCTTCAGGATGTTGTACCACTCGATACTCCTTTTTCTGTTCATATAGATATTTGTAGTTTATGTAATTTTAAATGTACTTTTTGTTTCCAAAACGATAAAAAGGGAATGAAAGAGTCAGGAGTCTCATGGGGAATGATGGAGGTTGATACTTTTAAAAAATGTGTTGATGATTTAAAAAAGTTTCCTCAAAGAATTAAAAAAATAAAAATAGGAAATCATGGAGAACCTACTATGCATCCCCATGTAGCTGAATTAGTAAAATATGCTAGAGACGCTGACGTCGCTGATGTGGTGGAAATGTTTACCAATGGCTCTAGATTAGAGCCTAAACTTAATCAGCAATTAGTTGATGCTGGATTACAGAGAATGAATATTTCTGTAGAGGGGTTAACTGCTGAAAGTTATAAAAGAGTGGCTGACTATAAAATTGATTACCCTAAATTTATAGAAAATATTAGAGATCTTTATAAAAGAAAAGATGATTCTTTCTCTTTATATATAAAGGTTGTTGATCATGCGGTGGTTAAGTCGGAAGAAGGAAGACCAACTATTGATTTGACCGACGAAGAAAAAAAATACTTTTACGATACTTTTGGTGAGATATCAGATGAAATGTCTATTGAAAATATAGTTCCTCAATGGGCCGAAACAGATCAAAATGATTTAACAGAAACAGGTATGTATGGACAAAAAGTCGGAAATTTAAAGAAGGTCTGTCCTTTCCCATTTATGTATCTTCACATAAATAGTGATGGCTCCGTTGCAGGATGTACTCTAGATTGGGCCAGAAAAGTTTTGGTTGGTGATAGGAAATTAAATGATTTATATGAGATATGGAATGGCCCAGGTATGAGAGAACTCAGACTACAAATGTTAAGAGGAGAAAGAGAGAAAATCCCAATGTGTGACACTTGTAATGCACCTAATGTTTGTGTCATTGATAACTTAGATCCATATATGGAAGAATTGATACCTAAGTTTTCTTAATTTAATGAAAAAAATAGTAGTTTTAGGAGCTAAAGGCTTCCTGGGAAAAAATTTATGCCAATTTTTTGATAATCAAGAAAAATATCAAGTATCTCCTCTCTCTAGAGTTGATGTAGATTTTACTGATATTGAAGCACTTACAAAAAAAATTAAAGATATTTCACCAAATTACATTATTCACTCTGCGGTATCTCTGGATAATTTTGAAAATAATATCAGAATGTTTTATGCACTCGAGAAGGTTGCAAGCCTAGTTGAAAAGATAATTTTAATTGGTTCAGGGGCTGAATATATATCAGCAAGATATAAACCACTAATGAAGGAGAATTATTTTCCTAATGAACCAGTTTATCCAGTTGACATTTATACTCTATCAAAGTACACGATTTCAAAATTACTTTCTATTTCAAATACCAAGAACATTTTTAATTTAAGAGTTTTTGGAATATATGGACCTTATGAAGATTTTCAAAGAAGATTGATTTCAAATAATTTAGTTAGAAATTTAAACAATTTACCTCTTCAATATAACAGAAATGTAGCTTTTGATTATTTGTATATTGATGATTTTTTATCTGCCTTAGATCGTTTTATTTCATTAGAAAAACCAAAACATAATACTTACAATTTATGTGTCGGTAAGGCTTATAAATTTAAGGAAATTATGGAAACTATAGCTGAAGTTGTGGAAATAGATTTTTCGGATATCATTTTGAACGACCCTACTCCATCAAATTATGAATATTCAGGAGATCCAACTTTAATCGAAAATGAAATAGGTAAAATTGAACAAACAAAACTAGTCGATGCAATAACAAATTTATATTCTTGGTATAAAAATCAAAATTTAAATTCTTTAAAATTGAATTAATTATGGATAATTTTTTTAATCAGATGGTTGAGATTATTAAACTCAACAAAACTATTGGACAGATTGCAATAAAAGCTGAATTTGAATCTGAGGGAACAAGAATGTCCGAATTATTAAGATTGAAAGAGATTGCTCATGCTGCTGAAATCCCGATGGTTGTGAAAATTGGTGGATGTGAAGCTATAAGAGATTTACTAGATTGTAAAGACTTAAAAATCTCGAATATTGTCGCACCAATGATAGAGAGCAGGTATGCCTCATATAAATACGTGCAAGCACTTGAAAGAGTATATGGAGAGTGTTCTTTTAAACCAAAAACTTATATTAATATCGAAACTCAAACAGGATTTAATAATTTAGAAGAAATATCTGATCAAATAAGTGGATTTGTAGATGGGATTGTTATGGGTAGAGTTGATTATGTGGGATCACTAAATTTAAGAAGAGATAGTGTTAATTCTCAGAGGATTTTGGAGGATTCATTAAAAATCTCAAGGCGGTGTGCCGAAAAAAATCTTGAATTTGTAGTTGGTGGAGGTATCTCAGCAGATGCAGTACCCTTTTTAATCGAACTAAATAAAGTTTCACTCCATAGGTTTGAAACGAGAAAATGTGTATTTGAAACTTCTAAATTAAACCAAGACGAAATTTTTACAGGATTGAAAAATGCTGTTTTGTTTGAACTTTTATGGTTAAAGAGTAAGCAATCTTATAATAGTGCCGTTACCGAAGAAGATAATGTAAGAATAAAGATGCTCGAAAAAAGACATATTTATAATACAAGTTCTTGTTCTGAAATTATCTAGTTTGACTATTTAAATTCTCTAAGATTGAAATCAACTCATCGGTATTATTATAAATGTATTTAATTTCTTTTAATTCATAGTTGGTCCATTGATGGTATCCTTTTGCAAATGCAATAAAATCAATGTTATTTTTTTTGGCGCTTAAATAATCTGAATAGGTGTCTCCAATGTAAAAGGTATTACTAATATCTAGTAAATATTTATTTCTTAAAAATAATATATTTGAAGATTTATCTTGTCCCGAGCTTACAAAGGAATCTATTCCTATGATGTCTAAAAATTTATCGTCTAATTCTAATTTGTTGATAATGGTTTTCGTTGGCTCAATAGGCTTATTTGTGACAATATAACAATTATTTTTTTGGGCTAATTTCTGAATTTGATAAATTATGTTTTCATAGGTATTAAATTCTAAAAAATATTGATTATCGTACAACTTTCTAAAATTATTTCTGATATTCATTACTTTATTATTTTCTAGCGTTGGATGTAAAATTCTTATAATTTTTTGGATAGGAGGTCCTATATGATTAATAAAATACTTCTTTTCTAATGGCTCTTGATAATTTTGTATAGACTCTTTATATGCTCTATAAATTCCAACGCTGCTATCAATTAAAGTTCCGTCAAGATCAAAAATTAAATTCACTTTATTTTAAGAATATTATTTTCAACTATATTAAAAATTTTGTAATTGTTTTTTATTGTTTTATCTAAACTTGATATTACTTCCTCTCCATATATTCCTGGTAGGTTCAGAATTAGAGTGCCATTATTAAAGTTTTTCAAAAATGAAGGACTTACAATCTTTAACCTTGAAACTGGTGAAAAAAGTTCCTGCTTAAACTTTGCTGAATCTACAATAAAATTAATTTTCTCATGATTTATTTGAGAAATTAAAGTTAGAGATCTATGACCAGCACCCCATATGAAAATTGGCTTTTCCTCAATTGGTATTGAGTTTAATATATTATTTAAATCTTTTATTAATTTATAATATCTATTCAGATCTAAAGTAAGTTCTTCAACTTTTTCATATTTGGCGATTATTTCTAAATCATTATTGTTATGAAAAGAATTACATTTAATAACTTCAAAGCCACAATAAGAAAATAATCTTTTTAGTGAGTTAAGAGTGAAGTATGACAGATGATCTGAAATAAATTCATGAACACATGAAGTGTTTTTTATAAAGTTTAGACTAGGAACTGTCATGTATATAAATGCTTCTTCTTTTAAATATTTCTTTAAAAATTCCAAAACTTTTGTGGGATTTGGCATATGTTCTAAAAAGTTATAACAAACAACAATGTCAAATTTTTTATTTTCTAGATTTTGAGTGTCTTCTCCAAAATATCCTTCTACTACATTTACGTTGTTTTCTTTAGCAATTTGAACTGATTTTCTTGATGCTTCAATTCCCATAACTTTACAATTTACGTTATCTCTTATCGTCTTTACCATTAAACCTTGATGGGATCCAATTTCTAAAATATAGGGTGTTTTTAAATTATGATCATTTATAATTTTCTCTAAAACAAAAATTCTTTCTTCACAAATAGTTTTAGATAATCCTGCTGCAGTAATTACCTCTCTATAATATTCGACCGGTTTATTAGTTGATTGTACATGACCGCAATTCTTACATTGCTTAATTTCTAAATTTATACTGCAATTTTTATTTAATTTTTTAGATTCTAAAAATAATTGTGCTGATGCAGGTACATTGCTTAAATTAACAATTTTCTTTAAATTGGATGAGGCACAAATTCTGCAATTCAAAATCATTTTAAAAAACTATTTCAACATTAACATGAAGAATATTTATTATTCTTAAATTTCACTTGCTTCTTTTAGAATTTGTTGATGTATTTCACTTGGTAAAAATGGGCTCATATCCTCCAATCTAGCTGTTTGCATTGAACCATCTGATAATTTTTTGCTAGTGACTTTTGGCCTGAAGGGAACGCTTATATCAATCTTTAAAACACAAATAACAGGTTCATCTTCTTTGACTAGATTGGGTATTTGTTCAATTAATTCTTCATTATTTTTGATAGTTATCGATTTAATTCCGAATCCTTTGCCTATACTTTCAAAATTAGGAAATAACAAGCCAGATTCATCACCGCATCCTATAGTTCTATTTGGGAAAAAATTATTTTGTGTTTGTCTTATCGAATGGTAACCACCATTGTCAAGGATAAAGGTTGTAATTGGTAATTTCATTAATGCAATAGTTGCTAGATCTTGTATATTCATCATTATTGAACCATCGCCAGCTACACAGAATGTTTTTCTTTTGGTGGCAAAGTATGCTCCAATTGCTGCTGGAAGATCATATCCCATTGAGGCACAACCTGAATTATGATACAAACGTTGATTTTTTTTAATTATTGAAGCTTGAAATCCTGCTACACATGCAGTACCATCAGCAAAAACTATAGTTTCACCGCCTTTTAAGTTTTCAGTAAGAAAATGAATAAAAAAATAAGGACAAACTTTTTTATTGAGATCAACTAAGTTATCAAGATCATGATAAACATCATATTTTTTCCTTAAAGATAAAATCCATTTAGACCATTTTTGCCATTGTTTCTTTTTATCTTCTTTTAAGCAATTTAGATTGAATTTAAAAAAATTATCAAAAAAATCTTTTAAATCCATTTGTATCTTTAGATCTTGATTTAATGTCGGTTTCTCAAGTTCTGAATTATCAATATCTACGTGACATATCCATGCTTTATCTGCAAAACTTTCCCAGTTATAACTAACTTGCCTGATATTTAATCTTGTCCCAAGAACTAAAAGTAGATCAGAAGTTTGTACGGCGTAGTTACCTGTTCTTGTCCCAACTGTCCCAGGTCTACCTGAATTAAGAGGATGTTCGTCCCATATAAGATCATTACTATTCCAAGATGTAACTATGGGGATATTTAATTCTTCAGCAAATTTTATTAAAAGCTTATGAGTTTTGGAAGCTCTTATTCCACTACCTGCATAAATTATAGGTCTTCGGGCAGTTTTTAATTTGTTAATTAACTCTTCGATTTTTAAATTATTTTTGTCATTCTTAATAGAAATTGATTCAAAATCTGAACTATTAAATCCCAGTAAATTTGATTCTTCAATAAGAGCTCCTTGTATATCAATTGGAATATCAATCCAACAAGGCCCTGGTCTCCCATTGGTAGAAAGAAAAATTGCTTTTTCAATTTCGTATTTTGTTTTATTTGGATCAATCAATTGTGTAATATTTTTTGTCATTTTTTTTGCCGCTTTGCATATATCTATTTCTTGATCTCCTAATTGACGAAGATCTTCATCATCGTAATTAGAAACTAAGGTTGCTCTTTTGGCTTGACCTGAAAGTATTATCATAGGAATAGAATCAACAAATGCTCCAAATACACCATTAAGAGCATTTAGAGCTCCTGGACCTGCAGTGACATTAACTATGCATGGAGTATAGGTATGTCTCGCATGTGATTCTGCTGCAATTGAACAAGATTGTTCATGATGTAGGTTATGTATTTTTAAATCTTTGTTGTTACCTAGAGCATCATTTAAATGCATTGCAGCACCTCCAGTAACCATATAAACATTATTTATTTTGTTTTTGACTAGAATTTTTGAAATTAAATCAGAAACTCTTATTTTCATAGGTTTGATTTTAAAAACTTTAAAATTTTTTCAGATTCGAAATTTTTCATCTCTCTTTTTAAACTAGAGAACATAGCAGCATTTAACCAAAAATCAGGTTTATTATTAACTTTAGATACAACTTTGTTTACTTGAAGTACTCTCCGTTCATATGGGATTGAATCTTGTTCAAACAAGCGTTTTTTATTTAGGAAATAGCTTGACCTAAAATTTGGATGGCAATTGGAATATCCCGAGGTTAATTTAAAAATTTCTTGTTTAAAGTCTTCACTTCTTTTCATTTGTTTTGAAGTCTCATGAATTCTGTAATATCATCAACACAACATTCAAAAGAATTAAAATTATTATTAATTACTTTATTATACCAAGAAGCGGTGATAGAAATTGTCTTTTCAAAATTCCATATAGGCTGCCAATTTAATTTGGATCGAGCTTTTTCGGAGACTAAATTTAGTAAATTTGACTCCTTCAAATCATTTTGATTTTTATCAATTTTTAATCCAACTTTAATTATTTTAGAAAATTCTTGCACCAACTCTAAAACAGTTTTGTTAGAGGAAATTCCTGGCCCAAAATTATAAGCATCTGCAAATGCAGGATTAGAGGACATCATCTCAGCTAATAGGATATAACCCCATAAAGGTTCTAGAACATGCTGCCAAGGCCTAGTGGAATTTGGATTTCTAAGAGAAAGTAAAGAATTATTTTTAAATGCTCTTATGATATCGGGTATAATTCTGTCTTTTGCATAATCACCACCACCAATCACATTTCCAGCTCTGGCACTGGATATTATTAACTTTGAATTATTAGCAAAACTTTTTCTCCAAGTATTAATGGCAAGCTCTGATGCAGCTTTGCTACTGCTGTAAGGATCATCCCCTCCCAATCTGTCGATCTCTCTATAACCATATATCCATTCTTTATTTTGGTAAACCTTATCAGTTGTTATCCCAATAAATATTGCTCTCTTATTCATTGCACGAGCTGCTTCAAGTATGGAAATCGTTCCCATAACATTAGTAGACCAAGTATCAACGGGGTTTAAGTAACTTTCTCTTACTAATGGTTGAGCAGCTAAATGAAAGATAATTTCTGGTGAAATGATTTGTATTGATTTTTTTATTTTTTCAAAATTTCTAATATCTATAAGCTCTTGTTTAATTTGATTATCAAAATTCAGAGAATTAAATAGAGAATTAGGATCTTGGTTCTCTAGAGAAATTCCATAAACATCAGCACCAAGAGCCGTCAATAATAAAGATAGCCAACTTCCCTTAAAACCATTATGGCCTGTAATTAAAACTTTTTTATTTCCCCAAAATTTTCGAAAAAAAAGATTTTTTAAAATCATCTTATTACCATGATTTCCAGGGAGCGTTTCCTTTTATCCAAAGTCGCTCTAAGTTATTTTTATCTCTTAAAGTATCCATTGGTTGCCAAAATCCCCTATGGTTAAAAGCATTTAACTCTCCATCTTGGGCGAGTTTTTTTAATGGTTCTTGTTCCCAAGTACATGAATCTCCATCAATTAAATCTATAACTGAAGGCTCTAATACAAAAAAACCTCCATTTATCCAACTACCATCTCCTTCAGGTTTTTCTTGAAAGCTAATAATTTTACCTCTTTCAAATTCTAAGGCGCCAAATCTTCCAGGAGGTTTAACAGCTGTTAGTGTTGCTTTTTTCCCAGAATTGATATGATGACTTATCAGATTTCTTAGATTAATATCAGCAACACCGTCTCCATATGTAAAACAAAAAGTTCCATTTATATATTTTTTAACTCGTGCTAATCTTCCTCCAGTTAGAGTTTTTTCACCGGTATCAATAAGAGTTATTTTCCAAGGTTCAGATTTCTTGCTGTGAACTTCCATAGAATTGTTTGCTAAATCAAGAGTTACATCATTGTTATGCAAGAAATAATTTGCAAAATACTCTTTAATTATATATCCCTTGTAACCACAACAAATTATAAATTCATTAATACCGTAGGAGCTATAAATTTTTAATATGTGCCATAAAATTGGTTTCCCGCCAATTTCAACCATTGGCTTAGGTTTATTTGCGGTTTCTTCAGATAATCTTGTTCCAAGCCCCCCAGCTAATATTACCGCTTGCATTTATGTTAAGTTTGCTCTTAAAAAATTATATGTACTCCTTTCTTTCACAAGTTTTTTTTATCAAACAAATTAATGATTTGTCATTTAGAAATTCTTATAGAGTTTGACTTTAAATTTAAAGAACTTTCTCTAAGTAGTGGTATATATCTCTCGTGATTTTTAATAATATTTTTTGGAATATTTAAAGAAAGTAAAAATTTCTCATTCAAGAAATTTAACTTCTCCATATCGAATTGAGCTTTTAATTCAGCTAAATATACAAAAGAAATAAAGTGGGATCTTATTCCAGGAAGACTATGTATTACTTCTGAAAAAGAAATTGGGCCTGTAATTTCTATATTATTTAGATCTAAATTTGTTTCTTTTTCAATTACTTTTTCTACTCTGTTCAAAATTCTTTCATTTGGTCTAATTATTCCCCCGGGCAAATGCCAACCTACATTCCCAAAATCATCATCTCTCCATATATAAAGTGTTTTCCCTTCTGAGTTTCTAATAATTAGCTCAACATTTAATTGAGGAAAGAATGCGGTCCCAATTAGAAAAAATATTTCTGGTAATTTTGGTGTATTTTTTTTAAAAAATAATCTAAAAATTTTGGAAAAAGTTTTTATGAAAATCTTAAAAAAATATAATTTCATTTAACTTAGTTTTCGCTAGAGGAAAACTCTCCCCAATATTTTTTGGTCAAAAGGTTTAATTTTTCTCTTGTTTCACTTGGGACATGTTCTTTTTGAGTAAGTAATGCATACTCTAGTGCATTATGTGCAATACTTGTTGGTTCAGTAGCTCCAATTTTTTTGACACAACCGCAAATTATTTTTGCTGCTAATTCAGCATTACTTCTTAAATTTGAAACAACCATTTCTACAGTCACGTTATCATGATCTTCATGCCAGCAATCATAATCTGTTGACATTGCAATAGTTGAATAAGCTATTTCTGCTTCTCTTGCAAGTCTTGCTTCAGAATGGTTGGTCATTCCGATTATCGAACAATTAAGACTTCTATAAAATTCAGATTCAGCTCTTGTAGAGAAGGCAGGACCCTCCATGCATAAATAAGTTCCACCAATATGTAAATCTCTACCTTCAGGCATAAGAGGACTAGCAACATCAAATATTATTTTCGATAAATTATTGCAAAATGGATCAGCAATAGAAATATGAGCTACGCTTCCATTTCCAAAAAAACTTATAGGTCTATTATGTGTTCTATCAATAAATTGATCTGGTATTACTACATCTAAAGGCTTAATTTCTCTCTGCAAAGATCCTACAGCTGATGCTGATATTATCCATCTCACACCTAAAGATTTTAAAGCCCATATATTAGCCTTATAAGGTACTTCAGTTGGTAAGAAGGAATGGTGTTTTCCGTGCCTTGCCAAGAAAAAAACATCGATACCCGATATTTTACCTTGAAGTATTTTTTCTGATGTTTTACCAAAAGGTGTATCAATTTCAATCTCTTTAACATCTTCTATTTGATCAATTGAATATAAACCACTTCCGCCTATTACTCCAATTTTTGGGGTTTTGGAATTAGTCATTTTAGTAGCAGATAAAAACTTTAATTTGTGATACTATACCACCGATATTAAAAATCAATCCATTATGTCTTCAGAAAATATTCTAATAGAAAAGTTAAAACATACCTTAAGGGATTACCCAGATTTTCCAAAAAAAGGAATTTTGTTCAAAGACGTACTAACAATTTTAAAAAATCCTGAACTATTTTCTGAACTAATAAAAGAGATTTCTAACTATGAAATAGTTAGAAATTCAGAAGCTATAGTAGCAATTGATGCTAGAGGCTTTATCTTTGGATCTGCTTTATCTTTATTTCTAAAGAAGCCTCTAATTTTAGCAAGAAAACCTGGTAAATTACCAGGCGAACTAATATCAAATACTTATGATCTAGAGTATGGAAGCAATACTTTGTGTTTGCAAAAAGATTCTCTAGAAGGTTTTAATAAATTTTGTATTATTGATGACTTACTCGCAACCGGTGGGACTGCAGCAGCAGTAGAAGATTTAATATTAAATCAAAGTAAAACTGTTACAGGGCTTGTAGTTGTAGTAGAATTGCAAGATTTGGAGGGCAGAAGAAAATTTAAATCTCCAGTTAATTCAGTTATAAAATTTTAAAATTTAAGATGGAAATTCAAGGTAAATCATGGCAAACTATTTGGCTTGTTAACGATACTCATGTTGAAGTTATTGATCAAACACAATTACCTCACAATTTTAAAATTAAAAAATTAATTGATGTTCAAGATTTTTTTTGGGCTATTAAAAATATGGTGGTTAGGGGAGCTCCATTAATTGGTGTTACAGGTGCATATGGGTTGGCATTTAGTATTAAAAGTGATGCAAGTGACGCAAACTTGAATAAAAACAAGATACTTTTAGAATCTTCTAGACCTACTGCTGTAAACCTTAAATGGGCTTTGGATAGGGTATTTAAAAAAATTCATAATTTGAATCAAGAAGATAGGTTTTTTGCCGCTTTAAAAGAAGCACAGATTATAGAGAAGGAAGACATTAAAATGTGTTCAGAGATTGGGGAAAATGGTCTTGAGGTCTTAGAAAATATTTATAAAGAAAAGTTAAAAAAAGAAACTAATTGTAGTTTAAATATTCTTACTCATTGTAATGCTGGGTGGTTAGCAACCGTAGATTGGGGAACAGCCTTAGCTCCAATATACAAAGCTGTAAGACATGGTATTAAGTTGCATGTTTGGGTCGATGAAACAAGACCAAGAAACCAAGGAGCTAGTTTAACTGCTTACGAATTAAAAAGTGAAGGTATATCCCATTCCGTGGTTGTTGATAATGCTGGTGGATTCCTTATGCAAAATAACATGGTTGATGTCGTAATAGTTGGCAGTGATAGAACGACATCAACTGGCGATGTTTGCAATAAAATTGGAACTTATTTAAAGGCACTTGCTGCAAAAGAGAATAATATCCCCTTTTATGTCGCTCTCCCAATTTCTACAATAGATTGGGATTTAGAAGATGGTGTAAAAACTATTCCAATTGAAGAGAGATCAGCAGAAGAAGTTAAATATATATCAGGAATTGATATCAACGGAGAAGTAAAAAAAGTTCAAATACTACCAAAAGGATGTAATTCTTATAATCCAGCTTTTGACGTTACACCGGCTAAATATGTGACGGGATTGATAACGGAAAAGGGAATTTGTCGCCCAGATAAAATTTCTTTAAAATCGCTTTATTTTGGATAATTATTTATAAATACTATAATGTCTTAGACAAGATAATTTCAAAAATGACATGTACTAATAAATGGTCTCCTCAAGAGGCAAATAAAATAGTAAAAGAATATAAATCTTTAGGTATTAATGAAGATATAGCACTAAGAACTTATTCCGCAAGATTGCTTGGTTCTGATCCTGAATTAGTGTTACATGGAGGTGGGAATACCTCAGTAAAAACTTTTTCAGAAAATCTATTTGGCAAAAAGTTATCAGTTTTATGTGTAAAGGGAAGTGGATGGGATTTGGGAACAATTGAACCTGAAGGTCATCCGGCTGTAAAACTTGATCCTTTAATTAAATTAAAGGAGTTGGATTCACTTAGTGATGAAGATATGGTCTCAATCCAACGACAAAATTTAATTAACCCGAAATCGCCAAATCCTTCAGTAGAAACTTTATTGCACGCATTTCTACCTTATAAATTTATTGATCATACTCATTCCATATCGATTCTTTGCCTTGCTGATCAACCAAATTCAAAAGAAATTTGCGAAGAAATATATGGCGATGAGATCGTAATAGTTCCATATATTATGCCAGGCTTTGATCTTGCAAAATTAGCATCTAAATTACATGATGAGAAATCAAAACAATTAAGTTCTAAGAATATAAAGTTAAAAGGGATGATATTGCTAAAACATGGTGTTTTTAGCTTTGGAGATTCTGCAGAAGAGAGCTATAAAAATATGATTGAAATTGTAAAAAAGGCTGAAAAAGCTATACCAAGAAGTATTGATTTGGACTTAGTTGCAAATGACCAATTTAGGAATTTTAATTTAGATAATATTGAAATAATTCCTTTTTTGAGAGGATTATTTTCAAAAAAAATGAGTAAATATAATAGTACACATAGATTTATTTTTGAGATTGTTCAAAACAAAAAAATATTAGAATTTTCCTCTCTTAAAAATCTAAAAGAACTTTCTATTAAAGGAGTCGCAACTCCTGATCACGTAATAAGGACTAAATATAGGCCATTAATTCTTGATAAGATTCCTGAAAATATTTTTTCTCAAAAAAATAAAGATGAATTACTTCATGATTGGCTCGCAAATACAAATCAATCCCTAGAAAAATATATAGAGGATTATGAGCAATATTTTCACAAGAATAACAATAGAGTAGGAAATACGAAACATATGCTTGATCCACTTCCAAGGATAATTTTAATACCTTATTTTGGAATGATTTCTTTAGGTGAATCAAAAAAAGCAGCTAAAGTCGTTTCAGATATAGGGCAAAGTTGGATAGAAACAATATTGTCTGCTGAAAAATTAGGTGAATTTAAACCTGTCAGTGAGCAAGACATTTTTGATCTTGAGTATTGGAGTTTGGAACAAGCAAAAATTGGTAATAAAAAAATTCCATCACACGCTGGTTTTGTAACTCTTGTCACTGGAGCTGGAGGAACAATAGGATCTGAAATATCAAAGGTTTTTTCAAAAAATGGTTCAGAGGTTATATGCTTAGATAAAAATCTTGAATTGGCTACTAAAACAGCAAAACTTTGTGGGAATAATGCTTTGGCAATTCAATGCGATGTAACCAATAAAAAAGATGTTGAAGAAACTTTTAAAAAAATAATGGCTAATTTTGGAGGCTTAGATATTTTAATATCAAATGCAGGTTTAGCTATACCGGGTGATATGTTTAATTTAGATGATGAAAAACTCGAAAGAAGTTTAAAAATTAATCTTTTGTCCCATCATCATTTTTGTCAGAAAAGTTTGCAAATTTTTAAATCCCAAGACTATTTCTTAAAAAATGAGCAAAATTTATTAGGTGGTCAACTTCTTTTTAATGTAAGTAAACAGGCTCTAAATCCTGGGAAAGGTTTTGGAGCATACGGAATTTCTAAATCTGCTTTACTAGCATTGATGAAGCAATATGCAATAGAGGAGGGTAGTAATAATGTGAGGTCTAATTGTATTAATGCAGATAGAATAAGATCAGGTTTACTAAATAATGAAATGATTAAATCAAGATCAAAGTCTAGAGGTGTAACTGAAAAAGAATATATGTCGGGAAATCTTTTGCATACTGAAGTTAGAGCAATAGATGTAGCTGAAGCCTTTTTATCATTATCAAAAATGGAAAGGACAACAGGTACAATTTTGACTGTTGATGGAGGAAATGTTGCAGCAATGCCAAGATAAGTATTAATTTAAAAATTAATTAGTCTAGTTTATGAAAAAATTATTTAAGTTATTAAATTATTACTCTATTGATGGAATATTAGAGTTTATTAAATCGTTTTTGAATTTTAGATATATATTTTTTAAACAAAGATTTATGGGAAAATATACCTTAAGAAATAAACAGAATATTTTTATTGGTAAAAAATTTAAAGCATATAATAATTTTTTTGCGGAAGCTCATAATGAGGGAAAAATTTATATAGGTGATGAATGTGTTTTTAATAGAAATGCATATTTAACAGCTTTTGATGAAATAAAAATTGGGAATAATGTGCTATTTGGACCAAATGTTTTTATTGGAGATCATGATCATGGTATTTATGGAGGGAAAAATCATTCTTTCCCCGACCAACCTCCAGTAGAGAGATTAATAAGACCAAAAAAAATTCAAATTGGAGATAATGTTTGGATTGGAAATAATGTAACTATTACAAAAGGAAGTGTTATTGGTAAGGGATCAGTTATTGGTGCAAATTCAGTAGTGGTGGGAGCTATTCAACCTTTTTCAATTGCGGTAGGGATACCCGCAAAAATAAAAAAGAAGTTTGAGAAAAAAACTAGGAATTGGGAAAAAAAATTATAAATGGTAAAGCTCTTACCTTTGCATTCAGTTCTCTGGGTATCAATATTAGTAGAAATTATATCTATCGCTTTTTTAAGAATTATTGGGATCGATTGGGATTATCATGTTGATTCAGTTACCTATATAGAAAAATCTGAATTAATTGCATCTACAATAATTGAATCTAAGAATTTTCTTTTGGCACTGAATAATTCTTATTATCTATTAGTAAATTTATTGCAATCAAATCCAAATTACATAATTATCTTTAACTCTATAATTTTTTCATTAACCAACCTTTTTATTGTTTTAATTATTAGACCATACCGACATAAATTGTATATTTCATTTGAGTATTTAATACTTTTTAATCCTTACAGAGTTTATTTAGGTACAACTTTATTGAAGGATACTTTATTAATTTTTCTTTTGGTTACTTCATATTATTTCTATCATTTAACTAAACATTCTTCGATATTAAGATCAAATAATTTTAATTTAATTGGTAAATTTGCTTCCTTATTTACTTCGACAATATCAATATTTTTTGCAGGTAGATCCATATTGTATTTATTTTTATTGCCAAGATTTCTAGATAGACCAAAAAATTTTAAAGCAATACTAGGCATATTATTTTTACTTTTTTTGATAAATTCAATAACTAATCACTATATCGATATGGATATTTTTTCATCTTTTGAGAATGCCTCAAGTACTAATATGGATTTTAGAGAATTTGGAAAAATTCCAAATTTTGCGACCTATGGCACTCTTGGAAGTATATTAAGGATTTGTATTTGGCCTGTTTTTTATATGAGTGGGTTGTTTATAATTTTTTCTCCTTCTTTAGAATTGTTTTTAATTGCAGTTGGCATTATCCTTGTTTTTTTAAATTTGCAAAAAATAAATAAGGTGCCCATATTCCCAGGAGCAATTTTAAATTTTACTTTTTTTGCTGGTATTACAAGTGGTTTTTTATCCTTTGGTCGTTATGTATTACCTGCTTGGATTCTTTCTTCAATTATTGTCTATATCCAAAAAAGTCCAAGATACAATTTCAATTATTAAAAAAATTAATTTTTAAAATCTTTTTAAAATTCTTTAAATCATTAGTAGATAATCTAAATAAGATCAACCATAGAATGTATTATATTATTGATACTAATGTGTATGAAATCTAATTTAAAAAAAATATTTTTATCTGGGACTAATGGGTTGCCTGGGAGGTATGGAGGTTGGGACAATTTGCTTGTTAATCTTTCAGAAGAATTATCAAATTCTTACAAAGTATATTGTCATACGAGTATATATGATGGCGACAAAAATATAAATTATTATAAAGGCGCTCATATAGATTTTATTGATCTTAAAGCTAATGGTAGTCAAAGTATATTTTATGACTTTGTATGTATGTATAGAGCATTAAAAGCTGGTGGTTTATGCATTATGCTTGGTTGCTCAGGCGGTATATTTGTCCCATTTTTTAGGATTTTGGGACTTAAAATAATACTTAATCCTGACGGGGAAGAATGGAAAAGAGGGAAATGGTCTTTATGGACAAAATTATTTCTAAAAATTTCTTTCTTAATGGCATCTATTTTTTCAAATTATGTAGTGGCAGATCATCCCTCAATATTTTCAAATCTAATCAAATTTAGATCAAAAAAAAATACCTTTTACATACCTTATGGCGGAGACAATGCAAAAAAAGTAACTCTTGATAGAGCATCAAAATTGATTCCAGAAATTTTTTTTGATAATCCTTATATGTTTTCAGTATGCAGGATTGAACCTGAAAATAATGTTCATATGTGTTTAGAACTGGCAGCTAAAACAGAATTTCTTCTTATATTTATAGGCAATTGGAATAAATCAAAATATGGTATTGAGTTAAAAGAAAAATATTCAAAATATAAAAATATAAAATTATTAGATCCTATTTATGATTCTTTTACTTTAGGTGCATTAAGATCAAATGCGAGTATTTATTTTCATGGTCATACGGTTGGAGGTACAAATCCTTCATTAGTTGAGGCAATGTCATTAGGCTTAAATATAATTGCGCATGATAATAAATTTAATAGATTTACAACTAATAATTTAGTAAATTATTTTTCAAATCAAATTACACTTGAAGAGTCTTTTTTAAAGGCAGAAATTAAATCAGCTGATGTGGATAAATTGAAAAAAATTGTTTCGGAAAGATATCTTTGGAGTAAAATTGTAAAAGATTATAAGAAAGTTGTTCAAATTGCTTTAGGTTAAATTTCAAAATGAAAAAGAAAATAAGAGTTGCAGTAACTGGGGCGAACGGATTTATTGGATTTGAGTTATGTAACTTTCTTGAGAAAAATGGATTCATAGTTAGAAGAATTCAGAGATACAAGGGAGAAGGCTTATTTCAAATAGTTGATATAAATGGCAAAACTAATTGGACATTAGCTTTAGATAAAGTTGATATTGTGGTACATTGTGCTTCAGTAGTTCATGATCAAAATAAACTTAATTTTGCTCACTATAATGAATTAAATGTTGAGGGCACTTGTAATCTTTTTAAGCAATCGATTAAGTTAGGTGTAAAAAAATTTATTTTTATAAGTACTATCAAAGTAAATGGAGAATATACTAATAAAGACGAAAAATTTTCATCAACATCAAAACCTAACCCTTATGGAAATTATTCAATTTCAAAATATAAAACTGAAAATATATTAAAAGAAATTTCAAATTTATCAAATATTGAACTAGTAATAATTAGACCTCCTCTAGTTTACGGTCCTAGAGTAAAAGCTAATTTCTATAATCTAATGAAATTAACTAGTAAGGGTATTCCTCTTCCTTTTAAAGATTTAAAGAAAGAACGTTCATTTATTTTTTTGGGTAATCTTGTTGATTTGATAGCTAACTGCATAACTAATCAAAAATCATCTAATAAGATAATTCTACCTTCTGACAGTAAAGCAATAAAAACCCGAACTTTAATAAATAAGCTGTATTCTGAATTTGGATATAGTTCAAGATTATTTTATTTTCCAACTAAAATTTTGCATCTGATATTTTACTTTTTAGGAAAAAAAGAGCAGTTCTCTAGATTAAATAATTCTTTAATTGTTGATTCAAATGAGGTTGAGAAACAAATAAATTGGACTCCACCTTATAGTTTTGAAGATGGAATAAAAAAAACTGTTAATTGGTTTAAAGAGAATGTTGTCTAGTTTGAATTTATTATCAAAAAATGAATATTTAATAAGGATAATAATCTCCTTTATATCGAGTTGGTGTTTTATAAACAATGCATTACCTTTTTTAAAGAAATATTTTCCAGATAAACCTAATAAAAGAAGCTCTCACAGTGTTATTAAAGCGAGGGCAGGAGGTGTTTCTTTTGTATTAATTCCCTTTTTATTTTCTCTATTTGATCATGATCCTGAAATTCTAATTTGCTCCGCTTTTGCAATGGTTAGTTTAATAGATGATAAGTTTAATATTTCTTCGATTTTCAGATATATTTCTCAAATATTGGTGGTTATTGTATTACTCGTAAATTCAATTTTGTATAAAAATTTTTTAATTTCTTTTATAGATTTAAATTTATTTTTCTTTATTTTTCTTATAGTTTTTTTAACTTTCTCAGGAACTGCCATAATAAATTTCGTAAACTTTATGGATGGCATTGATGGATTAGTTTCAGGATCAATGTTAGTTATATTAATTACTTCATTTTATCTTTTAGAGTTGAATTGGCTAATATCACTTATAGCATCTTTATTAGCATTTTTTATTTGGAATTGGTACCCTTCAAAATTATTTATGGGCGATGTGGGCAGTACGTTTTTAGGAGCCATATTTGTGACAGTAATTTTTTCTAATGTCGAATTTAAAACAAATTTAGGTTTATTGTTAGTTTCTTTCCCTATTATCTTTGATGCATTTTTCTGTGTTTTAAGAAGATATATTAATAAACAAAATATTTTTGAAGCTCATAAATCACATTTATATCAAAGATTGAGCCAAGCTGGATTTAAGCACTCTACCGTATCAACTATTTATATTAGTTCTTCAATCTTAATATCCCTCTCTTTATGCTTTGGCGGATTATTAATCTCATTCTTTACATGTATAGTTATTTTTATTCTTGGATGGTATCTTGATAAAAATGTTGCTTTACCTTTTAGGATGCATTTAAGCTAATTGGATTGTTAATAAAGTTAATGAGAAATCAGTTTTTTTATAAAAAAATATATATACAAAATGCTACAAAAAAATTTATTTTTAATTTTGATAAAGCAATTCTTAGAAAAATAGTATTACTATTAATTGACTGCTTAATTTTTTTTCAGGCATTATTTTTATCAAGTGTTGTAATAGCAGACAAATCATTTTTTATTGATAATTTCAAATACTTTTATCTACATTTATTTATAGTAATTCCAATTTATGCTCTTTCTGGTCAATATAAAAATCTAAGCAGATATGCCAGTGTCGAAGATTTTTATAAAATAATTTATCGAAATTTTTTTATTTTTATCATATACATTTTATTTGATAGATTTTTACCTTTTGAAGTTAATTCAAATTACTTTTTTATTCTTTTTTTATTTACTTGTATTTTTTCAGGGATAATAAGATTTTCTTTAAGAGATTTTATTTTTAGATATATAAACAAAAAAAATATTAAACCTAAAAAAGTAATAATTTATGGCGCTGATAAAGAATCTGCAAAACTTGCTTCAATTATTAGGAAAGAAAATTCATATGAAATACTTGCATTTATAGATGACTCGTCTGATTTAGTAGGTTTAAAAATTTATGGAAAACCTATTTATAGTTCCAAGGATTTAGATTATTTTTCAGGAAAAATAAATCAAGTATTGATATCAGATTCAAATATAAAAAGATCTTCAAAATTAAAAATTATTAATAAGTTAAAGAAGCTTGGAGTACCCCTTTTAGAGTTACCTTCTGTTGATAAATTTGTTTCGGGGAAGACAAGTATTGATTTACTTAAGCCAATTTCAATTGAGGAATTATTGGGTAGAGATCCAGTTAAACCAATAAAAAAATTAACAGGTCCTGGAGTAAAAGATGTAGAGGTTTTAGTTACTGGTGCTGGTGGATCAATTGGGAAAGGATTATGCAAACAATTAATTGCATTAAAACCTAAAAAATTAATATTAATAGAAATATCAGAATACTCACTATATCTTAGTCATCAAGAATTATTGGCATTAAATTCAGGGGTGGAAATTATACCTGTATTGCAAGATTGTAGAAATGAAAAAGCTTTAACAAAGCTTTTTCGGGAAAATAATATAAAAACAATTTTTCATGCTGCTGCATATAAACATGTTCCTTTAGTTGAGGCTAATGCTCTTGCTGGGTTATCAAATAATGTTTTGTCTACAAAGGTGATATGTTCATTAGCAACAAGGTTTCAAATAAGAAATTTCATTTTTGTATCAACTGATAAAGCGGTGCGTCCAACAAATGTAATGGGCGCTTCAAAAAGACTCGCGGAGTTAATAGTATTTGCTTTTGCTGAAAAAGAAAAAAATGCAATTCAAAAAAATAAAAATTCAACAATTTTCTCAATGGTTAGATTTGGAAATGTTTTAGGATCTTCTGGTTCTGTAATTCCCTTATTTCTTAAACAAATTAAAGAAGGAGGGCCTATAACTGTTACTCATGAAAAAGTTATAAGATATTTTATGACTATTGATGAGGCTTGTATTTTACTAATACAATCTATTTCTCTTTCTCAAGGTGGAGATCTTTTTTTGCTTGATATGGGAGAACCAGTATTGATAAGTCATTTAGCGAAGCAAATGATTTTGTTAAGTGGGATGTCTATAAAAGATAAAGATAATATAAATGGCGATATTGAAATAACTATTACAGGTTTAAGGCCAGGGGAGAAATTGTATGAAGAATTATTGATAGACGGTGAAGCTTTGAAAACTGATCATCCATTGATATTTAAAACAAATGAAAAAAATAAAGTTCTACCAAGTTTCTTTGAAAAATTGAAGATTTTAGAAAATCATTTTGAAGAGGAATCAGAAGATAAAGCCTTATCTATATTGAGAGAACTAGTGCCTGAGTGGAATAAATCTAAAAAGTGAATTTTTCAGTTAATTAAACCAATGCTGATTATTTAAATACCAATTAACAGTTGTTTCTAGGTTTGTTTTGAAGTTATTTTGAGGTTTCCATTTGAATTCTTTTGTTATTAAAGATGAGTCAATTGAATATCTTTTATCATGCCCTTTTCTATCATCAACGAATTCTATGAGTTCTGAACTATCAATTGTTTGATTCATTTGTTTATCTAATATTTTGCAAATCTCATTAACTAGTTTTATATTATTCATCTCACCGTACCCTCCTATGCAATAAGAACTACCATTAATGCCGCCTTTAGCAATTACAATCAGCGCATTAATATGGTCTTCAACATAAAGCCAATCTCTAACATTAAGTCCATTTCCGTAAATAGGGATTTTTTTGTTTTGAAGTATTTTTGATATTACTACAGGGATTAATTTTTCAGGATATTGCCAAGGGCCAAAATTGTTAGAGCAATTTGTAACTATGATTGGCATACCATAAGTATGATGCCAAGCTTTCATCAAATGATCACTAGATGCCTTACTTGAAGAATAAGGTGAACGAGGATCATATTTTGTATTTTCATTAAAATGACCATTATCTGATAATGATCCAAAAACTTCATCCGTACTTATGTGCAAAAGACGGAATCTCTCTTTACGAATAGGTGTTAATTTTTCCCAATGTATTCTTAGAGCTGTAAGTAAATTAAAAGAACCAATAATATTACTTTCAATAAAAGTATGTGGGCCGTTAATTGATCTATCAACATGACTCTCTGCAGCTAAATGAAAAACAAAATCAGGATTAATTTTCTCGATAGCCTCTTTTGTATTTTTTAAGTCTTTGAGATCAACCTTAATTAGCGTATGATTTGATTTATTCTTATGCAAATTTAACCATGAAAGGTTACTAGCGTAACTTAATTTATCTATATTAAATACCTTTGAGTCGGTCTCACATAATAATCTTCTTATTAAACAACCCCCAATAAAACCAGCACCACCAGTAACAAGAATTCTTGTGTTTTTAGTGAATAAATTTTTTAGGTTCAAATCCATTTTTAAAATATATTTAACCTTCTTGAATTCCCTAAAACTTTTGATAAAGCAATTTTCCAATGAAATATTTGTCCATCAAAAAAATCCCAACTTTCAGTACAATCAAGTAATGAAAAATTTGGACGCTTGGCTTTAGTAGGGTATTCAGAAGATCTAATAGGATATAATAATGCTTTATTTTTAATTATTCCTTTTTCTAAAGCTAAATTTCCTATCTCGAAAGCAAAGTCATACCAAGAACAAACTCCAGCATCACTCCAATGCATTATTTGAGGAGCCAATTTCTTATCGGATAAGATAATTTTCCAAATAAATTTAGATAAACTATTAGCTGAAGTTGGACAACTTATTTGATCATAAACTATTTTCAAGGTTTCTTTGTTAACTCCTTTGACTTGATGTAATTTAAGCATAGTTAATAGGAAGTTTTTTCTGTAAGAACTATAAAGCCAACTAACTCTGATTATGTGAGATCTTTCTTTTAGCTTAGAAATCACATAATCTTCTCCCTCAGCTTTAGTTTTACCATAAATAGAAATTGGATCTAATTTATCGTAAGGCTTATAAGGAGAACCTTTCCCCCCAGAAAAAACATAATCAGTGCTTATTTGTATCATCTTTCCTTTATTTCTTTCTAGTGCTTTCGATATGGTTTTAGGCCCAATAGAGTTAATTTGATATGCTAATTCTTGTTCTTCTTCTGCTTTATCAACTTCAGTATAAGCAGCGCAATTTATTACCCAATCAGGATTTAATTTATCGAGAAATGACTCTAATTCATCACTTTTACTAGAAAGATTAAACTCCTTTCTTGAAGGAGTATAAATTTTAAATTGGTTTTTATTCCTTATATTCTTAAAGTCTTCAATAAGAGTTTTCCCTAATTGTCCCGAACTCCCAGTTATAAGTATTTTCATTTAAAACAGCTCATGTTCCATAATTTTAGTTAGAAGTATACCTTCTTTATCTTTATCTGATATGGATGGTGTTTGCTCATTTATTGGCCAACAAATATTGATAGTGGGATCATTCCAAATAATAGTTCTTTCAGAATCTTTATCCCAAAAATCAGTAGTTTTATAAAGAACTCGAGTTTGATCCTTTAATGAATAAAAACCGTGTGCAAAACCAGATGGAATCCAAATTTGTTTAAAATTTGCTTCATTTAAATATACCCCCGCCCATTTACCAAAAGTTTTAGATTCTTTTCTTAGATCAACAATTACATCAAAAATCTCTCCATTTATACAGGATACTAATTTACCTTGCGTATATGGATTAATTTGATAGTGCAATCCTCTTAGCACTCCTTTTCTAGAAAGTGATTGATTATCTTGTACAAATTCCAAAGATTTAATGTTTTTTTCATTAGGGTTTAAAGCTCTATAAATTTCTAGGAACTTATTTTTATTCCAACTTTCATAGAAATATCCTCTGTCATCAGAAAACGTTTTTGGTGTAAAGACAAAAGCACCATTCATTTCTTGTTTATTATGATCGAATAATTTTTCAAAAGTCATTTTAATATTTCATTTTTACTATTTCTAATAAGTAATTTCCATAACCACTTTTTTTATAATTTTCGGCTAATTTAACCAAATCACGATCTTCTATCCAACCATTCCTAAAGGCAATTTCTTCAGGACAGCCTACTTTTAATCCTTGACGATTTTCTATAGTTCTAATATATGAAGATGCCTCACTAAGTGATTCATAAGTGCCTGTGTCTAACCAAGTCATGCCTCTTCCCATGATTTTCCCCCGTAATTTTTTTTCTTTTAAATATAAATTATTTATATCTGTAATTTCTAGTTCTCCTCTTTTTGAAGGTGAAATACTTTTTGCTTTATCTATAACAGTATTATCGTAGAAGTATATTCCAGTTACTCCATAATTAGATTTTGGTATTTTAGGTTTTTCTTCAATTTGAAGAACTTTTCTATCTGCGTTTAATTCAGCAACGCCATATCTTTCAGGATCCTTTACAGGATATATAAAGATGTCTGCACCATATTCCTCTGAAGAGGCAGATCGTAGTAAATTTATCAAGCCATCACCATGAAAAATATTATCTCCTAAAGCTAAGGCTACGTTGTTTTCCCCTATAAAGGATTCACCTATAAGGAAAGCTTGTGCTAAACCTTCAGGTCTTAACTGAACTTTGTATTCAATATTTATGTTCCATTGACTTCCATCTCCAAGTAATTTCTTAAATTGATCTTTATCTTCTGGATTAGTAATTATTAAAATATCTCTTATATTAGCCATCATCAAAGTGGACAAAGGATAATAGATCATTGGTTTATCGTAAACAGGAATTAATTGCTTACTTATAGGGATAGTAATTGGATAAAGTCTTGTCCCTTGCCCACCAGCTAATATTATTCCTTTCCTAAATTTATTCTTCATGTATAAGATCTAAGATTTTTAGTCTATCAATAGCAATACTTTAAAACAAATAGCTTTAATTAATAAATTAACAAATAAATTTAACCTAAATAATTTTTCTGGCTTACAACTATCTTAAATTGCTCATTTTCAGAGCCTTTATTCATCATCTAAGGCTTAGTAACTTTTCCCTCTAGTTATAGTAGAATTTCTTTCTGTTGAAATATTTAAATTTCGAAGAGAATTTTTACTTTTTTAAGGGTATTGAAAAAGTAAAAGGATTTTTAAAGTTAATATCTTGAAAACACTTAGTTAAATTAATTCTTCACTACTTTTAGTGATTACTTGAATGAAGCCCCACCTATTAAAGAATAAATCTGATTAAAAAGAGAATTAATTTAGCAATATCGATACAATTACTTTAGAGATAATTCAAATTCTTAATTAACTTTGATATTTAATTGTTCAATAGATATATATATTTATATCCCCCACCATACTTAGGAATATATGAAATCAAGAGGGTATTAAAAACTTTTGGGATAATATTGCTAATTATTCAAAAAGTTGTTTTTCATAAATTAAAATTTATTTTATTTCCTATTCCCAAGGATCTTTTATTATTGCTTCAAGATCGATCCTTCAAGGGGTTCACATTAATGAATCTTTTGCTTTATTTGAAGAAGAGATTAATTCCAGTGTATTTCCTTATCTTCCTTTTGATTTGTTAATGAAGAAATCATCATCTCTAAAAAATTGCATAGATAGCTACTAGGGAAAGAAAGTTCTTAAGAAATCTCTGGGAATTATCCCTGAATGTAAAATTTAACCTCAATCATTTACAGTAGATCTAGTATGCCTAATAAAAAGAGAAAAATTATAGTAACAGGAGCCGCAGGTTTTATTGGGGCAGCTATTGCTAAAAAATTAATACTTAATGGAGATGAAGTCATTGGAATAGATAATTTGAATAATTATTATGATATTTCATTAAAAAAAAGTAGGATTAATTCAATTCAACTAGTATCTTCCAATCAAGATTGGAAATTCTTTCAGATTGATCTTGAAGATTATCTTGGCTTAAATAATATTTTCAATCAAATAAAACCAGATATTGTTATTAATCTTGCTGCTCAAGCAGGAGTGAGGTATTCATTAGAAAATCCAAGTTCTTATATAAAAAGTAATCTTGTTGGATTTGGTAATGTTCTAGAGTTATGTAAGGAATTTGAAGTAAAAAATCTAATATATGCATCAAGTAGTTCGGTTTACGGAAGTAATAGAAAATTACCTTTTAAAGAAACTGACCCTGTTAATCATCCTGTTAGTTTATACGCAGCAACAAAAAAAAGTAATGAATTAATGGCTCACACATATAGTCATTTGTATAACTTACCTTGTACTGGGCTTCGTTTCTTTACTGTTTATGGGCCTTGGGGTAGACCAGATATGGCTCCAATGATTTTTACAAAATCTATAATGGAATCAAAACCTATAAATATTTTTAATTTTGGTAAAATGAGTAGAGATTTTACTTACATAGATGATATTTGTGAAGCAATTTATAAATGCACTT
>MWOQ01000184.1 GCA_002026145.1 Prochlorococcus sp. HOT208_60m_813L03
TGAATGGTTTGTCAGTGACCTAATTCATTTTGCAGGAGGCTCAATAGGATTTTTTTGCGTTGTGTTTGGGGGGATATTTTTACTTGAAGAATGAAAAACCTAAATTTAATGAGCCAAATAATTTAGATGGTTGGATAAATCTATGCAATGAAGATTTAAATTTTTTTGAAGAACTTGAAGCAACGAATGAATTAGAAAAACAGAATTCAAAAAGACAAAAAACACTTGAATCTATTCTTAATAGATCTGAAAAAGAAAAAATAAGTTGCATGGGACAAAAAGATTATCAAAGTTGTCATTCTGTTTTAAAAAGTCATTTCAAAGTAGATAAGTTTTACTTTGATTTATATGAAAAACTGCCTAAATACAATTCTTCTCAAGTTATTCCAGAAGACGCTTTGAAAAGTGATGCAATCCTGTATTTTTTAGCCTTGCCTTTGTCGGCAAATGATTTTTTGTGGCTTGAAAAGTTTCCTAAAAATATGCCAATCTGGTTGGTGGCTTTAACTTCCAACGAAATAGAAGCCAAAAATCAGATAGAAGACCTAAAGTCGCAAATTTCAAGTGACTTCATAAATAAAATTATTACTTTTGATGTGAATAAGAATGAAATAATAAATATACCTTTTTCGTTAAGGAAGTTTTTCATAAGTTCATCTAAAAAATATTGAAAATACAGAAAAAAGGCTTTTGAAAGAACTTCATGTTGCCTGGCAATCTGAAATTGAAGGGATAAGAAGAATGCAGTTAAAAGGTATACAAAGAAAAAATCAAATTCTTGTCGCGACAACTGTTTTCTTATCCCCTATCCCATCAATTGATGTTATGGCAATGACAGTACTAAATTCATTAATGATTAAAGAAATTAAGTCTATATGGGGATGTAATTGGTCTCCCGAAATTTTAGATAAAGTTTCTAAAGAGATTTTAAAGATTGCAATTGCTCAGGGAGTTATTGAATGGAGTGGACAGACTCTAATTGGCATAACAAAATTACATGGACCAAATTGGCTCGTTTCTGGAACATTTCAGGCTGTCAGTGCTGCTTATTTAACAAGAGTAGTATCAAGTTCTTTGGCTGATTTTATGGCAATAACAAAAGGAGTAGAAGAACCTGATTTGGATTTTATAAAGAAAAATTCTGAGAAAATTGTTGAAAAAGCTTTTGAAAAAGAAAAAATAAATTGGCAAGGATTTATTTCTGATCTTAGAAAACCACTTATGAGAATATCTTTTAGTTCATAATCTAGTTTAAAAGTTAAATATGAGGAAAAAAATTCTTTTTTTTAGTTTATTACTTCTGCTTTCTATTACTTCAGGCTCATGCAAGAGAATATCAAATAAAAATGAAAGTAAAGAACTAATACTGGCAAGCTTCACTGTTTTGGCGGACATAATTAGCAATGTTGCTAAAGATGATTTTATTGTTAGATCAATAACGAAACCTGGAGTTGAAGTTCATGGCTACCAACCAACACCGAGCGATTTGGTAAATGCCTCTAATGCTTTTGTTTTTATTGATAATGGATTTGGATTTGAATTATGGGCTGAAAAATTTGTTTCTAATTTAAAAGTTAAAAGAATTACTGTAGCGGAAGATTTAGATCCTATTTTTATCAGTGAAGATTTTTATAAAGGGAAACCTAATCCTCATGCCTGGATTTCTCCAAAAAGAGGGATCCTATACGTAGATATTCTGGTGGATTCTTTATCAGAATTGAGGCCATCCAAAAGGACATTATTTGAAGAAAATGGAAAAATTTATAAAGATAAACTCTCTAAAATAGATAAAGAATTCTCACTTTTTATTAATAACTTAAATAAAGATAGGAGGTATCTAGTAAGTTGTGAAGGTGCTTTTTCGTATTTAACAAATGATTATGGATTAGAGGAAGTTTATTTATGGCCAGTTAATGCTGAGAGTCAAATTACGCCCAAAAGAATGACAAGAACAATTTCACTAGTTAAAGAAAAAAATGTCCCATCTGTATTTTGCGAAAGTACTGTAAGTAATGAATCTCAAATGATTGTTGCAAACGAAACTGGGGCTAATTTTGGAGGAAATCTTTTTGTTGATTCATTATCTGATGAAAGTGGGCCTGCTAGCTCCTATATAAAAATGCTTGAGCATAATTTGGATTTAATTAAAAAGGGACTTTTTTGAATTATGGAATCAATCAATTATCAAAACTTTAGGATTGATGCAGAAAATATTTGCGTAGATTACAACGGTAAGGTGGCTTTGTATGATGCCAATTTAAAATTGAAACCTGGCCAGATTTGTGGGTTAGTAGGGATGAACGGGGCTGGTAAAACAACTTTTTTTAATGCTTTAACTGGCTTTGTAAATATTTCAAAGGGAAAAATTAGAATTAATGGAGAGTCTTTAAGATCTGCTCAAAAAGATCAGACAATTGCTTATGTTCCTCAGAGTGAGGGAATTGATAGTCAATTTCCAATAAATGTATGGGATGTAGTGATGATGGGAAGATATGGTTCGATGAATATTTTTAGATGTCCTAGAGAGTCTGATGTTCAGGCGGTTAAAGATGCTATTGAGAGAGTTGATCTTAGTGATCATTTATCTACACCTATTGGAAACTTATCTGGAGGTCAGAGAAAAAGAACTTTTTTAGCTAGAGCAATTGCGCAAAGGGCATCAATATTACTTCTTGATGAGCCTTTTTCGGGTGTTGATATAAGAACTGAAAAACTTATCTCGGAATTATTTATTCAATTTAAAAATGAGGGAAAAACTATATTACTATCAACGCACGATATGATTCATGTCCGTGAATTTTGTGATTTGGTTCTTTTAATAAATAAAACTGTTGTAGCGTATGGCGAGACCTCTGAAGTATTTACTCCTGAAAATATTACAACTACTTTTGGAGGAATCTCACCTGATTTCTTGTTTGGACCTGAATCCTAAATTTTAAATTGTATGGAGCTCTGTTCTTTTTTAACTTTAGATTCATTCATAACAGATCCTTTAACTCATGACTTTATGCGAAAAGCGCTTCTTATGAGTTCATTAGTGGCAGCTGTTTGTGGTTTCCTATCTAGTTATTTAACTCTTAAAGGATGGGCTTTAATGGGAGATGCAGTGTCACATTCAGTAATGCCTGGTGTTGTGGTTGCTTATGCATTAGGTCTCCCTTTCTCATTAGGGGCATTTATTTTCGGAGTTGGTTCAGTTGCATTGATAGGGTTTATTAAGCAGAAATCTAGGGTTAAGGAAGATACTGTTATTGGGTTGGTATTTACTGGATTTTTCGCTCTCGGAATTGTATTGGTTTCTAAGATTAAAAGTAATATTGATCTGCACTCTATCCTTTTTGGGAGTCCATTAGGAATATCACTTTCAGATGTAAAACAAACTATATTCATTTCATTATTGGTAGTAATCCTTTTATCAATTTTTAGGAAAGATTTAATGCTTTATTGTTTTGATCCTAGGCATGCAAAAACAGTTGGAATTAACGTATTGTTTCTTCACTATTTACTCCTCACGTGCTTGTCTTTGGCAGCAGTTGTGGGCTTGCAGTCTGTTGGAATTATTTTGGTAGTTGCGATGTTGATTACACCAGGGGCTACAGCATATTTACTTACGGATAAGTTTGATAATATGACAATAATTTCAGTATTAAGTGCAATTATCTCGAGCCTAATAGGAATCTACATTAGTTTTTGGTTTGATCTTGAAACAGGTGGATCAATTGTCTTAGCACAAACTTTTATATTTTTATTCGCTTTTTTATTCGCTCCAAGATACGGAATATTTAAGTTAAAGAAATTTTTTGCTGGTTATAAATGATAGTGGTGGAAGAAACTTTAAATAAAAATTGGTATTGGTGGCCATTATTTCCCTTATATCCTTATGGGAAAAAGAAAACAATCCTAAGAGAATTAATTCCTAATCAAATATGGTCCTTAGAACAAATACAAGGACTTTATTATGTTGCGGTTCCAATAAGAATGACGGTAATAAAGGTTGATAATGGGTTGATGCTAATAAACCCACTGCCTCCTACAAAAGAATTAATAAATGAGTTAGAAAAATTAATTGCGATTCACGGCAAAGTAAAAACAATAATTCTCCCAAGCGCCTCCGGACTAGAACATAAAATCGGACTGCCAGCTCTTTCAAGAATTTTTAAAGATGCAGAAATTTGGCTTTGTCCTGGACAGTGGAGTTTCCCTATCAATCTTTCACTAGATTTTTTAGGAATTCCATCAAAAAGATCAAGAATACTTTTTGAGGAAGGTACTCCACATACGAACTCATTTAAATGGTCTTCATTAGGCCCACTGAATTTAGGACTTGGAAGATATCAAGAGATAAGCTGTTACCATTATTCTACGAAAACTCTTCATGTAACAGACGCAATAGTTGGAATAGACTCCAAGCCCCCTGAGATATTTGATTTTGACCCAACTCCACTTCTTTTTCATTCTAGAGAGAGAGGAGATGAACCTTTGATTGACTCCATTGAACAAAGAAAAAAAGGCTGGAAAAGGTTAGTCTTATTTTCATCTTTTTTGAAACCAGGTAAATTAAATATTCCACCTTTAAAAGAAATATTTAAGTATTCGTTCAAAAAAGATCTTAGAAATTGGAGATCTCATTTCGGAATTTATCCCTTTTTATGGGACGAAGATTGGGAATTATCTCTTGTTGAAATAATGGGTGAAGATACTCCTAAGATTCAAGTGGCACCAGTTTTACAAAAACTAATTTTTCCCCGTTCAAAAGAAGTATTACTTAAATGGCTAGAAAATATCAAGTCTTTTGAAGATATGGAATATTTAATTCCAGCTCATTTTACGGCACCTATAAAATTTACAATAGAAGACTGTCAAAAATTAATTAATGAAATTAATTCCCAAAAGTGGGACAAACTCCCTGAGGATAATAAATTTTTGATGGGTTTATATAAAAAGTTGTTAGAACTAGGAATAATTCCTGAAGAAGTAAATCTTTAAAACTATTATTCTTCAATAGACATGTTTTCATCATTTTTAAGAGTTTGTTCCAGCTCTTTTCTTTGCTCCATTTGTCTTAAGAAATATCCCGTCATCATTGCAGAAGATAATAAATTAGCAATGTTGTCTTTTGAAGATGTTATTTTTACATCAAATTGATCTGAAGGAAGCATTCCAAGAAGACCTTGAACATTATGTCTAATAATTTCTTGAATATCTTCACTAGCTGATTTTGCTACTCTTTGCAAAACCTCAGGAGATTGTTTTTGTAAATATTGGATTAAGTCATTCTCATCATTTGGATCATTATTTTCAGTAGCAAGAAATTCTGGATTAAACATTTCTACAACTTCAAGATATAAAAACCTTACAACATCACGTACCCATTAATTTAAATTATTAAGGGCAGGGAACCGAATAGGTCCAATTTTATTAAATGGCCAATATCTAAAAATAGCCTTACCAATAACCTTTTCATAGGGTAAAAATCCCCAAATATGTGAGTCCATACTGTTATTTCTATTATCTCCCATCACCCATAATGACTCTTCTGGGACAATAAAAGGACCTATAGAATAATTAATGTTTTTGTCAAAAACGTAATTTTCTTGAGCGATATCATTTAAGAAAAGGTTACCGTCTCTTACTTCTACCTTGTCTCCAGGTATTCCAATTACTCTTTTTATTAGTGCAGTATCTGCTTCATAACCAGCATTAATTAATTGTTCGGGAACGTTAAAAACAACTATTTTATTTTTTAATTTTGAAAGATTTGATTTGGATGTAATTTTGGGTGTTACTTTCTCAATAAGAATTTTATCTTGTATTTGAAGAGTTGGAAGCATTGAACCGGACGGGATCCATCTTGGTTCTATAACCTGCCATCGTATAATTAAAGCAATAGATACCCAGATTAAAAGATTTTTTAAATCCTTTAGTATTATGTTTCTTTTTTCTTGTGTTGTAGACATGTTTTGTTTAATTCAGTTATAAGGAAATCCCAAAGCATTTATATAAATTATGACATCATCTATTGAATGCAAAAATTTTCTTAGAAGTTTACAACTTTTGAATCTTCTTATAAAAATAGGAGTTCAAAATTTAATACTATGTCCTGGTAGTAGATCAGCACCTTTAGCAATAGCTGCTGGAGAATTAAATAAATTAGGACTGGTAAATATTTTTAATTCAATAGATGAGAGATCTGCAGGATTTCACTCTCTTGGAATTTCTGCTGCATCGGGTAATCTTTCTTTAGTAATTACCACTTCTGGGACTGCCGTAAGTAACTTATTGCCAGCAGCGGTTGAGGCAGACCGATCTTGTAAAGGTGTTATATTTCTTACTGCTGATAGACCCTTAAGATTAAAAGATTGTGGCGCTAATCAAACAGTAAATCAAGAAAATTTTTTGAGTTCAGCCTGCAGAAGAGTTTTAAGTACAAATTTAAATGGACTTCATGAAACACAAGAAAATGAAATCTTAAATTTAGTTAGAATTACTGAGAAACAAATATCAAGCTTCCCTGGTCCTATTCATTTAAATATTCCTATTGATAAGCCTTTAGCTATTTCATTTTTGAATAAAAAAAATGTTTTAGAGGTTTTTGAGAAAATTTATTTAAAGAAAAAATATATATTTCAGGAGGTTGAAATAAATTCTGATAAAAACAAATTCTTAGAAATTTTAAAAAGTTTAAATTTAGATGAATCCGGCATTATTTTGGTAGGTCCCTATCAAGGTTCCATAAATAATTTAACTTCTTTCAATAAATCTTTAGAGAAATTACAAGAAATTACTGGATGGCCAGTATTTGCTGATCCTGTTTCCGGCGTTTGTTCTGATTTGAGAGGTTTAGTTGTTAATTGGGAATTAGTCTTAAGAAAAAATAAAAATTCAGTAAATTGTCATCAACTTTTGAGGCTTGGCCCTATGTCATCCTCAATTGATTTGGAGAATTTTTTAACAACCTTCGAAGGGATACAAATTCTTATAAAAGAAAAAAACTTTAGAAAATTGGACCCTATAAAAAAGTCATTTGAATATGATTTTGGGCTATCAAATTTTACTACTTTATTGTTAGAAGAATTATCAATTAACGAAAAAAACAAAAAGTCTCTTACTCCGATGGCTCTAGATTTAATAGAGGAAGGCGAGCAGATTAAAGAAATTTTAAAAGAGCAAATTACTCAAGATAATCAAATTACTGAGTATATGCTTGCAAATCTTGTTCCAAAACTTTGGCCAGCTGAAAATCCCATAATGCTCTCCGCGAGTAGCCCGATTAGAGATTGGCTTACTTTTTCTGAGAATGGTACTTTAACAAGAAATTGTTTCAGCTTTAGAGGAGCTTCAGGTATAGACGGCACTTTATCTCTTGCATTAGGTATCTCTAGAATTAAAAATCCTTTACTTCTTGTGACTGGAGATTTGGCTTTTATTCATGATATAAATGGTTGGCTGATTGAAAATTCAATCGACATGAATTTAACAATTCTTTTGATAAATAATAATGGCGGAAATATATTTAATCGTATTTATAAAGAAAATTTAAAAAAAGATGAATTAAAAAAACTTTTTCTTATGCCAAAAGAAATAAACTGGTCAAAACTCGCAGAGGGCTATCAAGTAGGCTTTAAGAGTGTGGTAAATTTTAAAAAATTACGAGAGGCATTCGATTGGAGCATTTCTATCAAAAAATCTGTAATAATTAAAGTTGATATTGATCCAGAAAGTGAAATTTGTGAAAAAAATGCCCTGCTAGAAAAAATAATTGGCAGTTAAATTTATCATTTTCTATTTTTGAATAATTAGGTTTCATGCAAGTATTACCCGGTAAAACAACTTTAAATTGGTCAGAATGCAAATCTTATGAAGATATATTGTTTCATAAATCAGATGAGGGAATTGCGAGAATTGCAATTAATCGACCAGAAAAAAGAAATGCATTTAGGCCACAAACTGTAGATGAACTCATTAACGCATTTAATATTGTAAGAAATGATGAAACTATTGGAGTAGTTCTTTTTACAGGTGCTGGACCTGACAAGAAAGGTATTTATTCTTTTTGCTCTGGAGGTGATCAGAGTGTAAGAGGTCAAAATGGTTATAAAAATGATGAAGGGAAGCAGAGATTAAATGTACTTGAACTTCAAAGATTAATAAGAAGTTTGCCTAAAGTGATTATTGCCTTAGTTCCTGGTTTCGCAATTGGAGGAGGTCAGGTACTTCATTTAATTTGTGATCTTAGTATTGCCTCAGAAAATGCAATATTTGGTCAAACAGGTCCTAGAGTTGGTAGTTTTGATGCTGGATTTGGATCTAGTTATTTGGCAAGACTTGTTGGTCAAAGAAAAGCAAAAGAAATTTGGTTTTTATGTAGAAAATATAATTCGAAAGAAGCACTAGAAATGGGCTTGATAAATGCAATTACAAAGATTGAAGAATTAGAAGCTGAGGGTGTAATCTGGGCAAGAGAGATTTTACGTAATAGTCCAACTGCTATTCGTATTCTTAAAGCTTCTTTCAATGCGGAAAATGATGGGATTGCGGGTATTCAAGAATTATCTGGATACACAACTCAATTATTTTATTCGACTGAAGAAGCCCAAGAAGGTAGAGATGCCTTTCTTGAAAAGCGTCCACCAGACTTTTCTGACTATAAGTGGACACCTTAGTTTATTTTTCAAAAGACCTTTTTCAAATAATTATCAATGAGAATTCTTCTTGCCGCTGCTGAATGTGCTCCAATGATCAAAGTTGGGGGTATGGGAGATGTGGTTGGATCTTTACCTCCATCTTTGATAAAACTTGGTCACGATGTAAGGGTAATAATTCCAGGATATGGGAAATTGTGGAGTCTTTTAGAGGTGTCGAATGAACCAGTCTTTAAAGCAAATACAATGGGTACTGATTTCTCTGTATATGAAGCAAAACATCCAATTCATAATTATATGATTTACTTAGTGGGTCATCCAACATTTGACTCTGAACAAATATACGGAGGCGAAAATGAGGACTGGCGTTTTACATTTTTTGCTAGTGCCACTGCAGAATTTGCCTGGAATTGTTGGAAACCACAAGTTCTACATTGCCATGATTGGCACACTGGGATGATTCCTGTGTGGATGCATCAGGACCCCGAAATTAGCACTGTCTTCACAATTCATAATTTAAAATATCAAGGCCCTTGGAGATGGAAACTAGAAAAAATGACTTGGTGTCCTTGGTATATGCATGGAGACCACACAATGGCTGCGGCAATGTTGTACGCAGATAGAGTAAATGCTGTTTCTCCGACTTATGCAGATGAAATTAAAACCCATGAATACGGGGAAAGTCTTGAAGGGTTACTTAATTACATTTCAGGTAAATTAAGAGGAATTCTTAATGGCATTGATCTTGATGAATGGAATCCAGCCAAAGACCCCGTTTTACCTGCAAAATTTAGCATTAAGAATTTAGAAAATAGGCTAGATAATAAGAAAATTCTGCAGAGAGAAATGGGACTCGAAATTAATCCTAAAAAATATCTTTTAGGTATGGTTAGTAGGTTAGTTGATCAGAAAGGTGTGGACTTACTTCTTCAAGTTTCAAGAAGACTTTTAGCCTATACAGATTCTCAAATAGCTGTTTTAGGGACTGGAGATAGATATTTAGAGTCTGGATTATGGCAACTGGCATTAGATTACCCTGGAAGATTTTCAGTATTTCTTACTTATGATGATTCTTTATCAAGGCTTATATATGGAGGGTCTGATGCATTCTTAATGCCCAGTAGATTTGAACCTTGTGGCATTAGTCAACTCCTGGCTATGAGATATGGCTCTATTCCAATAGTTAGGCGAGTTGGAGGTTTAGTTGATACAGTTTTACCTCATGATCCAGAAAATAATAGTGGTACGGGTTTCTGCTTTGATCGCTTTGAACCTATAGATTTCTATACTTCTTTAGTAAGATCTTGGGAAGCCTTTAGGCATAAAGAGAGTTGGGAATTACTACAAAAAAGAGCTATGAGTCAAGAGTTTAGTTGGCAAAGATCAGCTCTTGAATATGAAATTATGTATAAGGATGTTTGCGGTATAAAGGAACCATCACCAGATTTTGCTGAAGTTGAAAAATTTTCTTACGGGCAATCAGCTGATCCATCTTTAAAAAAAAGTATGACTTAATTTTTTAATGGAATTCTCTTTATCAGAATTAAACTATGTTTTGGGGGATATTAGAAATCTGAGCGAGGGTAAAAGAAATTTTTTAAATTTTAAGAATATAAGTATTGATAGTAGAACTTTATTAAAAAACGATCTTTTTATAGCTATCAAGGGTAAAAAATTTGACGGACATAGTTTTCTTCCAGAGGTTTTAAATAAAGGAGTTAAATCTGTTGTAATTAAAAAAGGTATGCAGAGATTACTTCCTAGTAATTTTCCTTACTGGGTTGTAGATGACACAACAAAGGCATTTCAAAAATTAGCATTGCTAAAAAGAAAAAAATTAAATATTCCTATTGTTGCAATAACTGGCTCAGTGGGTAAAACAACAACAAAAGAAATGATTGGTGGAGTTTTAAATAAACTTGGAAGAATTAAATTATCTCATGCAAATTTCAATAATGAGATCGGAGTTGGTCTTACTCTTCTTGCTGCAGATATAGAAGATAAAGTTTTAGTTCTAGAGATGGGGATGAGAGGTCTTGGACAGATCGAGAATTTATCTAAATATAGTGAACCCGATATTGCAGTTATTACTAATATTGGCACGGCTCATATTGGATTATTAGGCTCAAAAAAAAATATTACTTATGCAAAGTGTGAAATTAGTAAGTTCTTAAATCCAGAAGGAGTTGTAATAATTCCAGCAAATGATCCATTCTTAGAAAAAACTTTAAGAGAATTTTGGAAAGGTAGAGTGATAAAAGTAAAACTATTAAATATAGAAAAACAAAAGGAGAGTTTTAAGAAAGATGATAATTTGCGAGGATTTTATAATCCTTTGAATAAAACAATTTTAATTGAAGAAAATACCTTTGAAATTTCATTTGAGGGATTTCACAATGCTTCGAATTTTTTATTTGCTTATGCAGTTGCTAAAGAGCTAGGCATTGATTTTGCAAGTTTTAATAAATTTGATTTTGTAAGTTTAGGTGGAAGGAATAAAATTCTTAAATCAATCAAAACAACAATATATGATGAATCATATAATGCTTCGCCAGAGTCAGTAAAAGCATGTATTAAGAATCTGCTTGAAAAGCCGAGAAATAAATTTTTCATATTTGGAAGTATGCAAGAATTGGGAAAAGAAACTGAAAAATATCACAAAGAAATATTCCACTTAATAAATAATTCAGACATAGAAAAGTGTTTATTTATTTGTGATAAAGAAAATGAAAAAAATTACACCAATTATCTCAAAGATAAGAAAAAATTTTTAGTTTTAAATAATACTAAAGATGTACCTCAAGAGATAAACAAATCTACAAAAAAAGGTGATTCTATTCTTATAAAAGGGAGCAGATGTTGGCAACTTGAAAAAATTATTGAATTAATTAACTAGATCAGGATTTCTTTTTTTTCCAATTTTCTATATTTACTTGCTTAGTTCTTGAGATCGCTAATGAATTATCTTTAGAGTCTTTTGTGATCACTGAACCAGCACCTGTTGTTACTGATTCACCTAGATTTATTGGCGCTACAAAAACTGTGTTTGCTCCAATACTGGAATTTTTGCCAATTTTTGTTTGATGTTTTTTCTGTCCATCAAAATTTGCAGTAATTGTGCCTGCTCCAATGTTTGTAGATCTTCCAATAATAGAATCACCAATATAACTTAGATGGTTTACTTTAGATTTCTCCTCTAGATGACTATTTTTGATCTCAACAAAATTTCCTATTTTACTATGGGATGATATTTTGGAATTAGGTCTTATATGAGTGTAAGGGCCAATTTTTATATGATCCATTATCTGAGAATCATAAACAGTAGAGTTTGAAATTTCACATTGTAGTCCCACACTAGTATTCTCAATAAAAACATTTGGACCGATAATGCAATGACTATTTATTTTAGTATTTCCTCTTATATGGGTATTAGCCTCTATGATTACATCCTTACCAATTTCAGCTTCTTCACTAATTGAACAACTTGCTTTATTTATAAAAGTTACACCATTAAGCATATGCTTTTCTTTAATTGAATTCTGAAAAATTTCCTCGCACTCTGATAGTTGAATTCTGTTATTAATTCCTTGAAGTTCTCCATTATCCTCTACCTCGAGACTTAAGGAATTTTTTAGCAAAGATATTGTATCTGTTAAGTAAATCTCTTTTTGATTATTATTGCTTTGCAAAGTATTAATTATTTCTGACAAGTTACCCCAGTTAAAACAGTAAACACCTGCATTAATTAATGGATTTTCTCTTTCTAGATCATTACAATCTTTTTCTTCAACAATTCTCTCTATAAAATCCCCCTTCAAAAAAACTCTGCCATATCCATGAGGATTTGTTTTCTTTGTGGTGATTAGAGAAACATCAGCGTTTTTTGAATCGCATAAATACAAAAGTCTTTTTAGAGTTCTAGGCCTAATGAGTGGCACATCGCCGTTAAGTACCAAAAGTTTTCCTTCATGTTTATTTACTTCTTTACAAAGTACCTGGATAGCATGCCCAGTTCCTGATTGAGGTTCTTGAACAACAACATGGATTTTTTTTTCGTTTGGGATTGACTTTTGTACTTCTTTTGATTGATGTCCAGTAATCACGAAAATTTTATCAGGTTTTAATTCTAGACATGAATCAATTACTCTTTGTAAAAGACTTTTGCCAGAAATTTTATGTAGAACTTTTGGCAATGAGCTTTCCATCCTAGTGCCCTTGCCTGCAGCTAATATCGCAACACTTAACATGTTTATTTGAAATCCTAATTTAAATCTAACTCTTAAAGGATAACTTCGTCATTCCCCACTTCTCTCTCCATTTATTTGTAGATAATAGATTTGAGAGTAATTGCTCGTCTAATCTTCTTTTGATTATATCGTCTTTACTTGAGTTCAAATCTTGATCTCTATATGGAATACTTGCTTTAGTTAAGAGATGTTCTTCTTCCATTAAAGATAACTTTTCAAAATTGAAATTAGGTTTCAAATTATTTATGTCAAATTTTGATATTGCGATAGTTCCCTGACTCCAAAAACGTTTGTTTTTAACACTTGGCTTGATAGTAAAAATTTCTAATCCAAGATTTCTTAGGGTTTTTCTTACTGCCGCTGATGAAGAATAAGTTATTAAATAACCCTGAGGATTAAGATTTTCTGTGACTTTGGATAAAAATTCAATTGTCCATACATGTGGGCATTTTTGAGGAGAAAAACCATCTAAATAAATTAGATCGAATTTAATAGAGCAAGGAATAAAGTTGATTTTTTCTCTAGCATCACCCCACAAAATACTGCATTTAAAAAATTGATTCTCAAAGTAATCTTTTTGATAAAGTGATTCAAATATTTTTTTGACTTTTGGATCCCATAATTTGAGAAAACATTCATTTTTAAGCGAATATTCAAGAGGCTTTTTATCAATCTCCAATGCATACAAATTTAAATATGATTTTTGTTTAATTAATTCATCTAATAAAGAAGCGGAATTGTATCCTAATCCAAAACATATATCCAAAACATTAAGAGATTTGCCCTTAAATCTTTGCAAATTAGAAGTAGCTGTAAACTTTGACTTTGTTTCCTCCAATGCGCCCAATAAACTATGAAAGTTCTCTTGAAAAAACACACTTCTTAAAGAGTAACTACCATCTTTAGTTAAAACTTCTATTAATTCAGACAAAAACTTTTTAGGCTAGATAGTTAGTTTGGCCAGCTCTTCCCAAAAAGTGGGATACGAGACGCCAGCTGCATCAGATCTCATGATTCTTGAGGTGCCTTTAGCAAGAAGGGAAGCAATAGCAAGACTCATCGCTACTCGATGATCTGTCTCACTATCTACCTCCGCAGAATGAAATTTAGATTGCCCATTAATAATTAACCCATCCTCTTTTTCTGTTATTTCAGCGCCGAATTTTTGTAACTGTCTTGCCATGACTTTTAATCGATCTGTCTCCTTAACTCTCAATTCTTGTGCATCCTTAATTTCAGAAACTCCATTACAAAAACAGGCAGCCACAGTAAGGATAGGAATTTCATCTATAAGTTTTGGGAGAATATCTCCTTCAATAGTGAATGATCTTAAATTATTTGAAGTCTTTACTTTAATAGATCCAATAGGTTCACCTGCAATAATCGATTTATCTAAAATCTCATAATTGCACCCCATTGAATCCATTACATTTAAAATCCCTGTTCTAGTAGGATTTAATCCGACATTCTGAATTAAGACCTCTGAATTTGGAACAATAGATGCAGCAATCATCCAAAAAGAAGCAGAGCTTATGTCTCCAGGAATCAATATTCTCTGGCCAATTAAGTGCCCCCCTGGGTTGATAACTACATTCCTTCCTAGTTCTCCTCTTATACTGATGTCTGCTCCAAATGCTTTTAACATTCTTTCAGTATGATCTCTTGAAGATGCTGGTTCAATAACAGAAGTAGTTCCAGAAGCATTGAGGCCTGCCAATAATATTGCCGATTTCACTTGAGCACTTGCCACTGGAGTTCCAATAACACATCCCTTAAGTTTTTTCCCATCAATTGAGATTGGAGCCTTATTACCGCCCTCCCTTCCGGAAATTTTGCCACCCATCAAAGATAACGGTTTACCAACTCTCCTCATTGGCCTTTCGTTTAAAGATGCGTCCCCGGTTAAGATGAAATTCTTACCTTCTTGTGCGGCTAATAAACCCATTAATAACCTCATAGTAGTTCCTGAATTTCCACAATTTAAAATTTCTTTGGGCTCTTTTAATCCATCAAGACCCATCCCTGAAATAGTAAAAGGCTCATCTTTTATTATTTTTGGGATATTTACACCTAATTTTCTAAGACAATCAGCAGTTGAAAGTGGATCTTCAGAATATAAAAAACCCTCGATAGTCGTCTCACCCTTAGCAATACTTCCTATTATTAAAGCTCTATGAGATATAGATTTATCTCCAGGTACTTTTACTTTTCCTTTTAAATTAACTCCACCTTTTATTGTGCGGATATTATTCATTTTCAAATTAAATACTTGATAAGATTTCTGTAAAAACAAATTATTTATATATTATCAATAAGTTTGTTTTTAAAAAAAAATAATCAAATTAAGTAACTGTTTTCTATAATATGAATAGAAAATGGGCTTAATCATTAATCTTACTTATTATCACGTTGCAAAGGATGTTCCAGAAATAAGTCCAGACATTGCTGTTGTCATTGATGTTTTAAGAGCTACAACAACAATTTCTTGGGCTTTGAAAAATGGGGCTGATTCAATACAAGTTTTTGCAGATTTAGATTTATTAAAACAATCTGCAATTAAGTGGCAAGCTGAAAAGAGACTAATGCTAGGAGAGAGAGGTGGAAAGAAGATTGAGGGCTTTGATTTAGGTAATTCTCCTTTATCAGTTACAAAAAAAGTTGTTAATGGTAAAAGACTATTTATGAGTACGACTAATGGGACTAAATCATTGCAAAAAGTTCAAAATGCTAAGCATTTATTTGCCATGGGTCTTCCAAATAGGAAAGCAGTTGGCGAAAAAATCATTTCACTAAAAGGTGAAAATATTTTAATACTTGGTAGTGGATGGGAAGGTTCTTATTCACTTGAGGATTCTTTAGCTGCTGGTGCTTTGGCCTCATATCTAAAACTTAACTGTGATTTTGAAATTAATATTCTGAATGACGAATTACAAGCTGCTTTGGCACTTTGGGATTTTTGGAAAGATGATATTTTGAAATGTTTAAAAACAGCAACCCATGGCAAAAGATTGACAAGTCTTGGAGATTATGAGGATGATTTTAAATGTTGCTCTGAACTTGATTGCTTAGATATTGTTCCAGCTCAAGTTGAAAGAGGTGTGATTCGTGCTTCATGATTTACGAATTAGTTCACTAGGAGTAAAGTCTTGACTGATTTTTTGGTAGCTGCATTGCAAATTACGAGTACTTCGAATGTTGAAGCAAATTTTGCTGAAGCTGAAGAACAGATTGAATTAGCTTCTAGACGAGGTGCAGAATTAATTGGATTGCCTGAGAATTTTGCATTTTTAGGAGGGGATGATGAAAAACTTAGATTAGCTTGTGAATTGTCAGAGAAGTGTGCAAATTTTCTAAAAACCATGTCACAAAGATATCAAGTATTTCTTTTGGGAGGAGGGTATCCTGTCCCTGCTGGTGATGACAGTCATACTTTTAATAGGTCAGCATTATTTGGGAAAGATGGACAGATTTTGGCAAAATATGACAAGATTCACTTGTTTGATGTTGATTTGCCAGATGGAAATTTATACAAGGAATCATCCACTATTTTATCTGGGGCAGAATATCCACCTGTAGTAGATGTACCAGGTTTATGCAAAATAGGGTTGTCGATTTGTTACGACGTAAGATTTCCTGAACTCTATAGATATTTGTCTTCGAATGGTGCAGAGCTAATTATGATTCCCGCCGCGTTTACAGCATTTACTGGAAAAGATCATTGGCAAATCTTATTACAAGCAAGAGCAATTGAAAATACAGCATATGTAGTCGCTCCAGCTCAAACTGGGATTCATTATGGGAGAAGGCAAAGTCATGGCCATGCAATGGTAATTGACCCTTGGGGTACGGTTTTATCTGATGCAGGAAAAACTCAGGGAGCTGCAATAGCACCTGCTGATAAAGAGAGAGTAAAGAAAATTAGGGAGCAGATGCCAAGCCTTAAACATAGAAAAAATAAATTATTTTCAAATTAATGATAAGGTTTTTAGATAATAAACTTTTTCGTTATTTATCCGTTTTTTTATTTTTAAATCCTTCAATCCTTCCAGTTAAATCTTCAAGTGCTCTGGCGGCATGGGCTTTAAATACTAATGGGGTTTTAGAATTAAGAACTAAATCAAATACAAATTTAAAAGCATACTTTCAGAAGGCAAACAAAATATCGGGCGATAGATTCTGGGTAGATTTCCCAGGAGAATTAAAAAATCCCAGAACCATAAAAGGTAATGGCCCAATAAGAGAAATTAGATTAGGTAAACCAGATAAGGGTAAAACAAGACTAGTAATTGAATTTAAGGAAGATACTTATTTGAAACCTTTGACTTGGCAAATGGTTGGCTTAGATCAAAATAGATGGAGAATTAAACTATTTAACCCAAAATATTCATTTAAAAAGATTGGTGAAGGTTTAGTTGAAAAGAAAAGAGGAAATATCAAAGCAAATCAAAATTTAATTCGTAAGAAGAGAAACAATTATGGTTACTTGAAACTACCAGAGGTAAAACGAAACAAGTTTGAGGTTGTAATCGATCCAGGGCATGGAGGACCTGACCCAGGAGCAATAGGTATTGGGGGTATTAGAGAAACAGATGTTGTTCTTGAGGTTTCAAAAATAGTTAAAAATTTACTTTCTGATAAAGGTATCAAAGTAAGGTTGACTAGAACAAATGACGTTGATTTGGATCTGCCTCCAAGAGTTTCCATTGCCAACAATACTGATGCAGATATCTTTGTAAGTATTCATGCAAATGCCTCAAGAGGTAAAAGAAGGGACATAAATGGATTGGAAACCTTTTATTACAGAGGGTGGAGAGGAAGATTACTCGCGAAAAGAATTCAAAAACAAATTTTAAGAGTTTCCCCTGGGAGTCCTGATCGAGGAGTTAAACAAGGTCGATTTTATGTAATTAAAAATACTAGGATGCCCGCGGTCCTTGTAGAAATTGGATTTTTAACGGGAAGATTAGATGCAAGAAGATTAGAAAAAATAACCCATCGAAAAAGATTAGCCTATGCAATTGCAAAAGGCATCCTCGAATATTTAGATAAAGTAGGGTGAAACTTAAAATAGGGATATTTGATAGCGGAATAGGTGGTTTTACTATCCTTAATTCTTTACTAAAAACACGTAAAGATGTTGAAGTTTTTTATTTGGCGGATACAAAAAGAATACCTTTTGGAAACAAAAATTCTAAAGAGATAAGATTAATTGCAAAGGAGATTTGTGCTTTTTTTGTTGATAAGAATTTGGACGCACTTTTAGTTGCTTGTAACACTACAAACGCGTGTGCACTTGATATTCTAGAAGATAATCTAAAAGTCCCTTGTTTTGACCTTATAAACTCAGTATCGGAAATAGTTAATAAACAAATAATTGGTGTCTTAGCAACACAAACAACTGTTCGATCATCTTATTACAAGAAAGCTATAAATGCTAAAAAAGAGAATACGAAAATATTTCAGCAAGAATGTCCAAAATTTGTATCAGAAATTGAAAAAGAAAAATTAAATCTTGATAAGTTAAATAGTCTTTCAGACTTATACTTAAGACCACTAATAAACAAAAATATTGAAGAATTAATACTTGGATGTAGTCACTATCCTTTGATTTATGACTTTTTAAGAAAAAAATTAGATTCAAAAATAGAAATTATTGATCCATCTGTAGCATTAATAAAAAAATTAAATGAATCTTTTGCTATTCCAGAAACTCGCCGCTATGAGAGTATTTCTTTCGAAAATGTAAAATTTTATGTTACTTCAGAAAGAGATGAGTTTTCCAATAAAGTAAAATTCTGGCTTGGAATTAATAAAGAAATTAGGTTGGTTAACCTCCGAAGTAATGTTTGATTCCTTAATATATAAAAGAGGTCAATCATGAATACAGTAACAGAGCTACTACAACCAGTTGAAAATGATCTTGATGATCTTATTTTAGAACTGAAAAATCTAATAGGAGCTGGTCACCCAATTCTTCAAGCCGCAGCAGAACACCTTTTTAGTGCTGGGGGGAAAAGGTTGAGACCTGGTATAGTTTTATTGATTTCAAAAGCTATATCTCCTGAATTTTGTTTGACAACCAAACATAAAAGGCTTGCTGAAATAACTGAGATGATTCATACAGCCTCATTAGTTCATGATGATGTTGTTGATGAGGCGTCTACAAGAAGAGGAGTAGATACGGTACATAGTAGATTTAATACCAGAGTAGCTGTTTTGGCGGGTGACTTTTTATTCGCTCAAGCAAGCTGACACCTAGCAAATCTTGACAATGTAAATGTGGTTAAATTACTTAGTAGAGTAATAATGGATTTAGCAGAGGGTGAAATTAAACAAAATTTAAATAGATTTGATTCGGCTCAATCTTTTTCCAAATACATCAATAAAAGTTATTGTAAAACAGCGTCATTAATAGCCAATAGTTGCAAAGCAGCCGGAGTTTTAAGTGGTATTAATGATGAAAACTTAACTTCATTGTACGATTTTGGCAAAAATATTGGTTTGGCATTCCAAGTTGTAGATGACATTCTTGACTTTACTGGAAATGATAAACAACTTGGAAAACCTGCTGTAAGTGATCTTGCTAGTGGTTATCTTACTGCCCCAGTTTTATATGCCTTAGAAGAAAATAAACAATTGTCAGTTCTTATAAACAGAGAACTTGCTGAAAAAGATGATTTAGATGATGCTCTTAATATCATCATGAGCTCTAAAGCTATTGAAAGTTCAAGGAAACTAGCTGAGGATTTTGCAATGCTTTCCAAAGAAGCTATAGTTTGGCTTCCTGATTCAGAATATAAAAGAGCTTTAATGGCTCTTCCAGAATTTGTTCTAAGCCGTATTTATTAGATTTATTAGAAATAAATCTTTGAGCTAAATAATATTAAAATTTTTGAAAACCATAATTTTTTCGGCTAAATTTATTAAGCATAGATTTATTTAATGTCATTAGATAAAAAAAATTCAATCAATAACATACTTGAAGAAAAGAGAATTTTCCCTCCATCAAAAAAATTTGCAGAAAACTCAAATATTTGTACCCAAGAAGAATTACTAAGTCTAAAAAAACAAGCATCAGATAATCCTTCTCAATTTTGGAAATCTTTTGCAAAATCTGAATTAGATTGGTTTGAGCCATTTCAAACTGTATTAGATAACGAAAATGCCCCTTTTTTTAAATGGTTCAAAGAAGGGAAACTCAATATTACATATAACTGCTTAGATAGACACATAAAGAGAGGGCTTGGAGAGAAGACTGCACTTATATGGGAAGGCGAACCTGGAGATAGCAAAAAATATACTTACCAAGAACTTCTAAAAGAGGTATGTAAAGCAGCTAATGCATTAAAAGCACTTGGTGTAAAAAAAGGTGATTTAGTATGTATTTATATGCCGATGATTCCTGAAGCGATGTTTGCGATGTTAGCTTGTGCAAGAATTGGCGCGCCTCATTCAGTTGTCTTTGGAGGATTTTCTTCAGAAGCATTAAAAGATAGGTTAATTGATGGAAACGCCAGATTTGTTGTTACTGCTGATGGTGGCTTTAGAAAAGATAAGGTGATTGAACTTAAGAAAGCAGTTGATGCGGCCATTGAAAGTGGGGCAGATAAAGTTGTTGAAAAAGTAGTTGTCGTTCAACGATCACAAAAAAATATTTCGATGGTTGATGATAGAGATTTTTGGTGGCACGAATTATTAAAAGATCAAAACGATTATTGTGAACCAGAAATAATGAATAGCGAAGATAGACTTTTTATTCTTTATACTTCAGGCTCTACTGGAAAGCCCAAAGGTGTAGTTCACACTACAGGTGGTTACAATCTTTGGTCCCATTTGACATTTAAATGGATTTTTGACTTAAAAGATGAAGATATTTACTGGTGTACTGCTGATGTTGGTTGGATTACAGGTCATAGTTACATAGTTTATGGGCCTCTATCTAATGGTGCTACAACCTTAATGTATGAGGGAGTGCCAAGACCCTCAAATTTAGGGGCTTTTTGGGAAATTGTTCAAAAATATAAGGTTTCTATTTTTTATACTGCACCAACTGCCATAAGAGCATTTATGAAGACTGGGCGTGAAATACCTGATAAATATAATTTAGAGAGTCTTAGACTTTTGGGCACGGTTGGTGAACCAATTAATCCTGAAGCATGGATGTGGTACAAAGATGTTATTGGTAAAGATAAATGCCCTATTGTTGATACTTGGTGGCAGACTGAGACTGGAGGTGTGATGATAAGTCCCTTGCCTGGAGTCGTTGCTACAAAACCAGGTTCAGCTACTTTTCCTTTGCCAGGAATCGAAGTTGAAATTGTCGATAAGAATGGAGATAAGGTTAAGGAAAACGAGGGTGGATATTTAATTATTAAGAAACCTTGGCCTGGAATGATGAGAACTATTCACGGAAACTCAGAGAGATATTTGAAGAGTTATTGGGAGTATATTTCCTTTAAAGGAGAAAAAAATGTTTATTTTGCTGGAGATGGAGCACGCATTGATGAAGATGGATATATATGGATTATGGGAAGAGTTGATGATGTCATAAATGTTTCAGGACATCGTTTAGGAACAATGGAAATAGAATCTGCGTTGGTAAGTCATAAATCAGTTGCAGAGTCTGCAGTCGTTGGCAAAAAAGATGATTTAAAAGGTGAAGTTATAGTTGCTTTTGTATCTCTAGAGAAAGACGTGAACGGTTCTTCAGAATTAGAAGAGGATCTAAAGAAACATGTTGTTAATGAAATTGGAATTATCGCAAAGCCTGAAAAGATTATAATTTCTGACTCTCTTCCTAAAACAAGAAGTGGAAAAATTATGAGGCGAATTTTAAGATCATTAGCTGCTGGAGAAAAAATTAGCGGTGATATAAGCACTCTTGAAGATAGTTCTGTTTTGGAAAAGCTGAAAGCATTATCCTAATCAGATTCATCAATTAAATTGGAAATTTTTTTTATAGTATTTCTTTTGAATTCATCATCGGCCCAGTCTCCCAGAAGATTTTCTCTTATTCCTGCGCTTGCAATTATAGTGTGTGTACCTTTTAACATTACCCCCTTAGAATTATCTTCTTTTCTTGCTTTCAGACAAGAAAATAATTTATCTGTTTGATCTAATTCATCTGAGTTGAATTTAATTAGGAAGTTATTTTTTTGATTATATGTTTTTTCAATTAATCGCAAAGTTCTTTCAGGGCTTGGACTAAATTCACTGTTGAATTCTAATTTTTGAGAAATTTGTTTCAATAATGGAATAGATTTGTTAGCGCTGAAGTTATTAAAACTTATTGATATGAATTTTTCGCAATTTCGTCCACCATCAGGAGAAATTAGATGAAGTTTGCAGCCAAGGCTATGACCAATTCTTATTGAAGAAATTGATCTTCCTATTCTCTTTGATAAAGATATTCGGCAATTCTTGAAATCCCTCCATGCTTTAATAGCAAGTTGTTGGTGATCAAATTGTGGAGTGTATTTATATGCATGTACTGCATAGTTTTTATTAATTAAACTCTCTATGAATCTTTTATAAGTTATATCTGGTTTAGAAGCTAGATAACTTCCACCAATAAATTCCACAATTTTCTTAGGATTTGAAGGCCAATAACAAAAATTATTAAATTGATATTTTGTAAAAGTCATCTTTCATAAGCTAAAAATGTTTCAAAAATTATTTTCTAATCGTGTTTTTTAATTTATATTAATTTAAGAGAAATTTTTATTAAATGCGTCAAGATAAATAAAAGAGTTTTCAGCTAATTGGAACTATCTAACAAAAAAGAATTAAATCAATTGGATATTCTTCAGGATCAAGTTATCAGCGATCCCTCTGAAGATAGTGTTGCTAATAAGAATAAAAAAATTGAAAAAATTTTAATTCTTGATACTGAAACAACAGGTTTAGATGAAAATAAAGATGAAGTGATAGAGGTAGGTTGTATTTTGTTTGATGTATCTTTTAAATGTGTTCTTTCACAGGTCTCATTTTTATTCCCGGTTAATAAGAATGAAGCAGAATATGTTAATGGTATATCTGCAGATGTAACTAATATCTCTCAACCATGGGAAGATGGATTGAATTTTTTTTTAAAACTTGTTGATTGTTCAGATTTTATTGTCGCGCATAATGCAGAGTTTGATAAGAAATGGTTTGCATTTAGGAATTGATTAGCTTAAACGTTTTGAGAATACTTTATATTTCACCAAACAGTTGAATTCATAACAAAATTGTAAAGGTTAGTAATCCTAACAATTACTAAACAAGAAATCTTCATAAGGCAATTCAATACCAAAAAAGGTAGATTTAATGAAGAAAAATTATTCTTAGAGATATAAGTTCTATAAAATAAACCATTATTTTTAAATTCAAATAAGTTAATTAAATTTCATTTTGCTGACATTAAACGATGTTTTGTTTCATTAAACCATCCTGATTATTGCCTCATTCTCAAACAATTATTAAATATGGAGTAAGACATTTAATATTATGACTACTTCTCAAGAGTCTTCTAGAAAATTTTCACTAGAAATGAAATCGGAAGTTCATTACAAAAAGGCTGCGAAATCATACCGAAAATCAAAACAATATATAAATATGATTAACTTATATCCAACTTTGCAAAACACTCTAATTGATTGTAAGGATGAGAATCTAATAGAATAAAGATTCTAAATATTTTTCCAAATCAATTAAAAAAAATATTTTTTTAGGCTGCAATATTATAGTTTTCTTCAAAATAAAATTTAGTAATTATATTTTTGCACATTTTTATATTATAAAGAGCTTTGGGTTTCCAAGGTTTATTCTGACCGAGTGGAGAGCTTTTCCAATGAATCCCAGGCTTAAGTATTCCATTTTCACGTAAAAAAGAAAGTTTAATTTCATTTATTCCTAGTTGTTCCGCGGCCAACTCAGATGAGCTCCATATATCCCCTAACATTGTATGAAGTAAATATTATTAATCCTTGATAACGTTAATCTTATTTTTTTGGAAGGGGTAAAACTTTTAAATAATCATTAAGTAACAAAAAAACAAGTTTTTATTTAGAGAAGAGATTTGAAAGATTTATTTAAAATTAAGAAATATTAAATAAAGAATCTTCATTAATAAATATTTCATGGATACTTTCTCCTTTTTTTTGGGCTTTAAAGTCAACATATTCTTCAGTTATCGATTGAAGCTTTGGGAGATTGATCCAACCCTTATGCCAATTTCCACTATTTATTAATTCTTCATAAGTAGTTTCTATATTAATTTCAGAATCAACTACAGAAACCATTAAAAAAGTAATAATTCCTTTTTCTCTAGTCTCATTTACTAAAACAAAATGTCTCAATCCATTTATAGGTTTAATAGAAGTCCAGAAATTTTCCACAATTATTTTTTCTTAATGTTTTCCTCAGAATTTTCTCTAGATATTTTTTTATATTCACTTCTAATTTCATCTAATAAAAGTTTTCTTCTGTCCATATAGTTAACAGAATCTTGTTTTGATAAGTTATATCTTTCTTTTTTTGTTAAATTCATCCAATTATTAAGATTCTTCTTATTAAAAGTTATTAATTTTGTACCCTTTAAAACTTTTTGTTTTCTATATGATTTAAAAAAATTCCTTAAATTAAAGAAAATAAATATCAAAAGAAAAATTATTACTAACTTTAAGAACATCACTTTGCAAGTAAGTTATTGTTTATCCACTTTTCTAATCCAAAATCATTCTCTAGAGAAATAACCTCTTCTTTATTCCCATTACCTGATTGATCAAAGAGCCTTATAATGAATTCCCTTTTAGTAGCTTCATCATCACCAATAACAATAATACTTTTAGATTTTAGTTTATTAGCCTTTTTAAATTGTTTAGAGAATGAAGACCCACTTAAATCCAATTCAACTAACAAATCATAATTTCTTAATTTTCTTGATAGATCCATAGCTAATGGTTCAGCAATAAAGCCCTGATTAATAATATAAATATCAGTATTTCTTGGAACTTCGAGCTCTTTCCCCGCTAGTAAAATTAATCTTTCTAAACCAATAGCGAAACCAATTGCAGGGGTATTTGGCCCTCCCATTTGTTTTATTAAATTATCGTATCTTCCTCCTCCGCAAACTGTAGCTTGAGATCCTAGAGCGCCACTAGTAATTTCAAAGGCTGTATGGGTGTAATAATCTAAACCTCTTACTAGATTAAAATTTTCCACGTAAGGTATTTTTAAAACCTCTAAATGTTTTTTAAAGTCTAAATATCTTTCATGACTTTTTTCAGACAAAAAATTAAATAATCTTGGAGCATTTTTAAGGGCTTTTTTTGTTTGAATATCTTTAGAGTCCAAAATCCTTAGGGGATTTTTAGTAATCCTATTCTGAGAATCTAAATCTAGATAATTTTTATTTATTTCTAGCCATTGTAAAAAGGATTTCTGAAAATTTAATCTATCACTTACATCGCCTAATGTAT
>MWOQ01000185.1 GCA_002026145.1 Prochlorococcus sp. HOT208_60m_813L03
AATTCGATATTTTGATTAGAGTCGGTACAACCGTAGAATCCTTTTTTAACATTTTCTGGCGTTAATTTAGAAATAATAGCCACACCATTGTAAGATTTTTGTCCATAGGCTTCTACTGAGTATCCTAACTTTTCAAAAGGTTCAAAAGGGAAACTATCATCCTTCACTTTTGTTTCCTGTAAACATAGGATATCTGGATTGACTTGATTAATCCAATCTATTATTTGTGAAAGTCTGGTTCTTATAGAGTTTACATTCCAAGTTGCTATTAACAAATTTCTACCAAATTATGTAAAATTAAGTTAGCAAAAAATTTTGGCTTTAAAGAATTTTGAAATCAAATAAAATGAAAAATTATTTTTGCAAAAGTCTGACTAAACCAATTATTTTTGTAATTTTTTTTACTTCCTTAATTTCCTTTAAAAACGATTCCCTAAAAGCTGATTTTTTATCTGAAGAGTTAGAAATCGATACCTCAACTAAAACAGAAGAGGATGGTTCAGTTATTCCAACCAATCCTTTTGAACTTGTGGAAATGATTCGGAGACAAAATATTATGAATGATGCGACTAAACCTTCTGATGCTATTGACGATGCGTTGAAATCTTTTAATAGTTTGGAGGAAAAATTAGAAATTTAATGCTATAAATGCATTCTCAAATTTAAAATATGTTAAAAAACCCTATCCCAAAAGTTACTAACCAATTGCAGCACAGAGCAATAGGAATTATTAATGGTAAATTTACTCCTCATGATAGTGAGCAATTAAATAGAGGCTTTCTAATTGACAATAAGGGCGAAAAAATTGATACAGTTGTATTAGGTAAAGCATTGTCCCTTTTAAGAAAGCATATTGATTTAAAGAAGAGTTATTATTGGATTGTTTATCCAAAGAATAAAAATACTCAAAACTTGCACTTACAGGTTGCAGGCATTTGGGATCCTTATCAACTGAATGATTTGCCAAATGATTCTTCACAAACTAACTTCTCCAAATTATTAGAAGAATTAGATCTAGAAGATAATTATTTTTCTGTGAGAGGAGAATTAGTTTTTGTCAACACCCAAAAAAAAGAAATTGTTATAAAGATATGTCCCGCTATAAAGCCAAAAAATTTAAAAAATAAAAATTTTAAATTAGTCATAAAAGGAGAGCTTTCTCTTGAACTTCTTCATAGTTTTGTAAGTTTAGATATCAACAGAGATGGAAATTCTTTGAAATTAATAAAGTCAGAAGTGATTGAAAAAAATCTCTCTGAAAATAATTAGAATGAAATTCTGATTTTTCCGCAATTTTGCCAATCAAGAAATCTTTGATTTATGGACGAAGTTTTAATTGAATGTTCTCCTGGTATCTCTGGAGATATGTTGTTAGGAGCTTTTTATGATTTAGGGGTGCCTAAAAAAGTCATTGAACAACCACTTATTGATCTTGGATTAAAGGATCTATATCAAATAGAGTTTACAGAAGCTAAAAGTTGTTCAATCCGAGGGATCAAGGCAAAGGTTGAGAATATTGCTTGTAGTCCTATCAAAAGAACTTGGAGGAGTATTAAGGATCTTATTTTAAATGGCCACTTAGAGGATAAATTAAAAAAAATAATTTATGAAGTATTTGAATCTTTGGCAATTGCGGAAGGAAAAGTTCATGGCATCGAGTCTGAGGATGTTCATTTTCATGAAATTGGAGCTATAGATTCATTGGTGGATATCATTGGAGTTTGTGCTTCATTGAATTATTTAAATCCAAGGAGAGTTTATTGTAATGAACCAACGTTGGGGAAAGGTTTTGTTCAAACTGAACATGGAAAATTATCCGTACCACCACCTGCTGTAATAGAGTTAATAAGACAAAAAAATATTAAAGTTTTATCAAATCGTGACTCAATAGAGGGTGAATTCTCAACTCCAACAGGCATTGCTTTACTTGCTAATTTAGTCAACTATCCAGAACTCCCTTCAAAATATTCTATTAACTCTTATGGAGTAGGCATTGGGAACCTGAAATTCCCATTTCCTAATTTGGTAAGAGTTTATAAAATTACTTCATTTGAGGATTCTTCTAATTATGAACAAATTAATCCAAAATGTGAAGAGATATCTATTCAAGAGGCATGGATTGACGACCAAACACCGGAAGATATATCCAATTTTGTGGAGAAACTGAGAATTGAGGGAGCTTACGACGTTTCTTTTCAATCTATCTATATGAAAAAAAATAGAATTGGATTCTCTATTCAAGCAATCTTGCCCATAGAGAAAAAAGAATTTTTTAGGCGTTTATGGTTTGATTATTCAAATACTATTGGGGTACGTGAACGGACCCAATCTAGGTGGATATTACTTAGACGTAGAGGAGAATGTTCAACGACTTTTGGAAATATAAAAGTTAAACAAACTTTGAAACCAGATGGAACAATAATTATGAAACCAGAAAATGATGAGGTTTTGAGATTAAAGTTAAAACATAAAATATCAACTTACGAAATAAGAAAAATAATAAAAGAATCTAGTAAAGAATTTAAAGCTTTTGAAAACTGGAAATGAGATTTAATACAGTAAATCAACCATTTTTTAAATTCCTTAAAAAAATAAATTTTGGTGGTTTAAAGAGTATTTTCTTTATTTCAAGCTTAATATATTTTTGCATCTATTTTGTTGATAATATTGATCAAATTTCTTTTGATATCAATTTTGAAAGAAATGGAATTAATCTTTTCTTATCTTTTTTATTTTGTATTTTAAGTATTTACCTGAACGCTTATGCATGGAAGTATATTGTTCAATGGTTCGGTAAAAAATTTAAAAGTAATAATCTAGTCTCTTTTTATGTTTTAACCAATATACTTAAATACGTACCAGGAGGGATTTGGCATTTTGTTGAAAGATTTAATTTTATAGATAAAATAAGTAACCCTCAGATTGCTTTATATTCGACACTTATAGAACCTTACTTTATGTTGAGTGGATCTTTTCTGTTGGCATCACTAGGATTGATTTTTTCACCACTATATTTTTTTTTAATTTTTCCTTTAATATTTTTAAATAGGAAATTTATTTATATTATATTAAAAAAATTAGGGTCTTTTAAGGGAAAAGTATTTGAAGTTTTGAGACTTCCAAATTCAAAGGACCAATTTGAAGAGAAAATAAATATAGTTTCTTTTTTCCCTACCAGAGCTTTATTACTTGAAGTTGGTTTTGTTTTATCTAAATTTATTGGTTTTTATATTTGCTTAAATACTTTTTATGAAAGTAATACTCTGAACAACTTATCTTTATTAGTAATCTTTTCCTTATCATGGTCTTTAGGCTTAGTAGTCCCAACAGCTCCAGGAGGAGTTGGTGTTTTTGAAGCCTGCCTTCTTTTTCTTGTTGGCAGAAATATCCCACAGCATGCAATTCTTGTTAGCTTAATTTATTTTAGGGTTATATCTACATCGGCAGATTTGTTGTTAAGCTTACCTTTTTTAATAAGAAATCTATCTAAAAGAATTTAGTTTTTTTTCTCTAAACTTGGTATCAATGTCATTGATGCGATAAGGCCTAAAGTCATTATAAGAATGGCTGGTAATATTGCCTCTACCATTCTTTCATCTCCAGCATATTGATATATTCTCACAGATAATGTATCGAAATCGAATGGTCTTAAAATAAAGGTTATGGGTAATTCCTTTATCGTGTCTACAAAAACTAAAAGTGAGCCTACAAATATTGGTCCCTGGAGAAGAGGTAAATGAATTCTTTTGATGATTCCCAGCCAACTCTCTCCTAGTCCAAATGCTGCTTCATCAAGACTAGGAGAGATTCTCTCAAGACTTGAATCAATAGAACCCTTAGAAATAGTTAGAAATCTGACAAGATAACCCCAAATTAGTAAGCAAATAGCGACGAAATTAAATCTTGAAGAAGAAATGCTTATTAAAGATAAAGCTAATACAGTACCTGGTATTGCGTAACCTATTCCTGCCAGATTTGTTATTATTTTTAGAAATAAGCTTTTATTTGGGCGTCTGGATAAGGAAATTATTAGAGAGCATAGCATCGTTATTAATGCAGTAAAAAATCCTAGACCTATGGTCCTGAATGTTAGGGTAAGTATTTCTATAGATAATCCTTTTTGAATTTGATCGATATTGAGCAGAACCCAAAAACATGGAATTCCAAAAGAGAAAATTGGAGGAAATAAAGATATGGTTATTGCTAAAAGAGCTCTGGTTTTTTTTAATTCCCAACCTTGAGAATCTTTTGATGCAGGATTTTCACTCCACCTCTTAGATTTTCTTCTAGAGAATTTTTCAAAAATAATTAAAGTGAAAATTATTAATAAGGCTACCAAAGATAGACCAATAGCACTTTTTGGATTACCCTCAATTATCCAATTTTCGGCTATACCTGTAGAAATACTTGGAATATTTAATAATGCAAATGTACCTAACTCATTCATTACTTCCATACACATTAAACTTATTCCTGTTATTAGTGCTGGTAACGCCATTGGAAAAGCGATTTTAAAGAAGCTCCTCCATGGCCCAACTCCTAATCCTCTACTAGCATTGATTTGATTAACTCCAAATTTATTAAAACTTTCGTTAGCAAGAATGAATACATACGGATAAGTAGAAATTGAAAGTATTAATACCCCCCACCATAAACCTGTTACTTGATACCCAAAAATACTTCCTAAATCCTGCAAAACAGCTGTTATTAGATATGCTGGGGCAGCTAGTGGAACTAGCTGAAAAATGCGGAGAACTTTTCTGAACTTAAAATCACAATTTGATAGTAACCATCCATTTAAAGTGCCTAATCCTCCTCCAAAAAAACTTGTCAGTACTAAAACTTTTAAAGTCTCTAATACCTCTTCTCCGCCAGTAATACCTAATGAAAAATTTCTACTTATGAGATATTGAACTCCTTCAAGAAGAAAATTGGAAATTGGAATGATTACTAAAAGTGCAACAATAAACGAAGTAAAATAAAAAAGTTTTAATTCGGTTAATGCTTTTTTAAAGCCTTTAATAAGTATTTTCAAAAATTAATTAAACCCTAATATGTAAACACTAATCTGTACTAAATCTACATGATGAAAGTTGATTCTTAATAGTTTGATGATCTAAGTTTTTACCAATTAATACTATCTTATTAGATTTTTCTTTTGTCCATTCTTCATCATCTAGAGAAAATCGTTTTCCAGATAGGTGAAAAATGTGTTTTCTATCACTTTCCATAAACCATAATATTCCTTTCGCTCTAAATACATTTTGTGAGATTTGATTATCTAAGAAATATTGAAACTTCCTTAAGGAGAATGGTTCAAATGTCTCATAAGAAACTGATGTAAAACCTTCTATATTATTCAAATCATGAGAATGGGAAGAGTGATCATGAGAATGGGAAGAGTGATCGTGAGAATGGGAAGAGTGATCATGAGAATGGGAAGAGTGATCGTGAGAATGGGAAGAGTGATCGTTTGAATTTTGTTCTATATTTTTTTTATTTTTCTCGAATTCAAAAGTATCTGTCTCAAATAGACCCACGCTCATTATTGTATGTAATGCAACTTCACTATTTGTTGATCTCAAAATCCTTGGTTCTTTTTTTATTTTATTTATAAACTCCTCTATTTTCTTTAATTGTTTTTCATTTACTAAATCAGATTTATTAAGAAGAAGGATATCTCCGTATAAAATTTGAGAATAGGCGACACTTGTATTATTAATTTCAAAATCAAAATTTTCTCCATCAATAACAGTGATTATCGAATCTAATCTTACTTTTTCTCTAAGATCACCAGCCGCAAAAGTCATGGCTACTGGTAATGGATCTGCTAATCCAGTTGTTTCAACAATCAAATAGTCTAATTTTTCAGCTCTTTCTAAAACTTTGGATACGGTATTTAATAATTCGCCATTGATAGAGCAACATATACATCCATTATTTAATTCGATCATATCTTCTGAGCCTTCTATAATTAAGTCATTATCTATTCCGATTTCTCCAAATTCGTTGACTAAAACAGCTGTTTTAATACCAACTTGATTTTTTAAAATATGATTTAGAAGTGTAGTTTTGCCAGAACCTAAAAATCCACTAATTATAGTAACTGGCAATAAATTTTTTGACATTTTGAATAGTTGAAAACAAGTTTATATTTTTATTGATCGAAAATTTTGTTGATTTCCGAAGCTAATGTTTGATCCAGATTCGTAATACCTCCTAGATCATGTGTATTTAATTTAATTATTACTTTTGCATAAACATTCTCCCAGTTAGGATGATGATTATATTTTTCGCAGATTAAAGCAACCTTAGTCATAAAAGCAAAGGCTTCAATAAAATTAGCGAAGTTAAATTCTCTTTGGATTTGTTTAGATTTAATTTCCCAGCCAGGTATTTTGACAACTAATTCATTCAATTCTTCATCTTGCAAAATGTAGGGTTCCATTAAATAAGAAATCTAACTTATTACATTATAAGTATCTTACTTTTTCTCACCAATTATATGTACATTAATGATTCTTTCCTTTTGATCAAATCGATGTTCCCATAAATAAACTGCCTGCCATGTGCCAAGCATAATTTTCCCGTCTTGAAAACTCAAAGACAAACAAGTGTTTGTTAGGGATGTTTTAATATGTGCTGGCATATCGTCAGCCCCTTCTTGATAATGTTTATAGGATATCTCTTCTCTATTTTTTGATAAGGTTAGGTAGGAATCATAGGGAACTATCGATTGCATATACTTTTTTAGGTCCCTCAGTACATTTGGATCTGCGTTCTCATTAATAGTTAAACTGCAACTTGTATGAAGTGAAGTTAAATTTAAAATTCCGGAATGAAAATTATTTTTTTCAACACATAAATTTAAATCATATGTGATATCAATAAAACCCTCGCCATGGGTTACGAATTTTAATTTTGAAAATATTTGTTCCATATAAGTTAAAACTTAATTAATCAATATCCTATTATGGATAAAGATGCATGTTTTACTGCAGACATTATAATTTTTATCTTAAAATAAATTTAATTTCCATTTAAATCTTTGGCTGAAACTCATTGGAATAAGCTGGGTGCTTACCTTAAAGAAACACAAATATTAGGTTCAATCCAAAATACACTTTATTGGGATCAGAATACTGGAATGCCAAAGAAAGGTGCTTCTTGGAGGTCTGAACAACTTACTTATATTGCAAAAGTATTGCATGAAAGAAATTCTTCCGAGGAATTTTCAAATTTAATACAATCTGCTAAAAATGAACTAGCCGATATTGAACGGAATTCCGATAATCAACTTTTCTTAAAAGATAAAGAAAGAAATATTAGTCTTTTATTGAAGGAATTTAATAGAGAAAGAAATTTAGATCCTAAATTAGTTGAGTCTCTAGCAAAGGCAAAATCTAAAGGTTATGAAAGCTGGCAAGAAGCTAAGGAAAAATCAGATTTTAAAATTTTTCTTCCTTTCTTTGAAGAATTAGTTAAATTGCGGATTGAAGAGGCAAAACAAATATCAGATCAATATTCACCATGGGAAACTTTAGCCCAACCCTTTGAGCCTGAATTGACTTTAAAGTGGCTGAATAAAATGTTTCAGCCTTTGAAAGATACTCTCCCAGAGTTAATTAGAGGGATTAATAAATCTAAGAAATATCACTGGGATTTGAGTCCAGAATCTCAACATAATTTATGTTCTCAATTACTTGATGAGTTTGGGAGAGATAAAGATCTAGTTGTTGTTGGTAAATCTCCCCATCCTTTTTCAATTACATTAGGGCCTAATGATTACAGGATTACGACAAGAATTGTTAAAGGTGAACCATTATCAAGTTTTTTAGCAACTGCGCATGAGTGGGGGCATTCTATTTATGAGCAGGGTTTGCCATCTCAAAGTCATCAATGGTTTGCTTGGCCTTTAGGTCAAGCAACCTCTATGGGTATTCATGAAAGTCAATCTTTATTTTGGGAAAATAGAATAGTTAAATCCAAATCTTTTTCAAAAAGATTTTTTAAAAAATTTGTTTCGGCTCGATGTTCTCTTAATAATTATTTAGAACTATGGAAATCTATTAATCATTTGGAAGCTGGATTAAATAGGGTTGAAGCGGATGAATTGACTTATGGCTTACACATATTAATAAGAACCGAACTTGAAATAGATTTAATTGAAAGAGGGTTACCTGCTGAAGATATTCCAACAGAATGGAATAAAAGATATGATGAACTCCTAGGAATTAAACCATCTAATGATTCAGAAGGTTGTCTTCAAGATGTTCATTGGAGTGAAGGGGCGTTTGGATATTTCCCCTCATATTTGTTAGGACATGTTGTAAGTGCGCAAATATCTTCTCAAATGGAAAGAGACATAGGTTTGATTGACAACTTAATTGAGAATGGTGAATATCAAAAGATCATCTTTTGGTTAAAAAATAATATACATAAATATGGCAGATCAGTTAATTGTATGGAGTTGGTAAGAGCTGTAACTAATGAAGAACTATCGCCAAACTATTTTATAAATCATTTAAGGTCTAAAATAAATGATTTTTGCTGAAACATTACTTTTAAAGAATTTGGTTAGGTGTGAGGATGTAAGATAAACAAAAATAATTTCTTGATGGCAAATCTAAATCAGCCCCCAAGCAGGGTTACCCCAAATTTATTGCACATACTAAATGCTTTCACTGACAGCTCAAATATAATAATAAACACTATTGTTGAATTGAACTCTAATACCATAAATAAATATGAATTAATTACAGAAACGGGCCATCTTAAACTTGATAGGGTCGGTTATTCATCACTTGCGTATCCTTTTGCTTATGGATGTATTCCAAGGACATGGGATGAAGATGGAGATCCGCTTGATGTAGAAATTGTTGGGGTAACTGAGCCATTGATACCCGGATCTATTGTGGAAGCAAGGATTATTGGGGTGATGAAATTTGATGACGGTGGAGAGGTCGATGATAAGGTAATAGCGGTTCTCGCAGATGATAAAAGAATGGATCATATCTCAAGTTATGAAGACCTTGGAGATCATTGGTTAAAAGAAACAAAGTATTATTGGGAGCACTACAAAGATCTAAAAAAACCAGAAACATGTACTGTTAATGGTTTTTTTGGGATAGAAGAAGCTGTTAAAGTGATTAAAGATTGTGAAGAGAGATACAAAAAAGAAATTGATCCTAAATTAGTAAATTAACTAATTTTATTTTTCTCTAAATTTTTCAAATATTTCGCTTAGTATTTCTTCTGCACCTTGCTGCTTTAATTTTTTAGCTAGTTCTTTGCCTACTTCTTCCGGATCATTAATATTGCCAATATATTGATCTTTTATAAGCCTTTCTCCATCAAGAGATGCAACCATGCCAGTAAGGCAAAGTTGTTCATTCTGAATTTTACTATTCACACCTATTGGGACTTGACATCCACCTTCAAGCTCTCTTAAAAAAGCCCTTTCTGCTAGACATCTTTGACTGGTGGGTTTATCTTCTAAGATATTTATAATTTCTAAAACTTTTTTATCATCAGATTTACATTCAATGCCTAGTGCTCCTTGGCCAACGGCATGAAGGGAAACTTCACTTGGGATAATCTGGTGAATTCTTGATTCAAAGCCTAATCTCTTTAAACCAGCTGCCGCAAGAATTATACAATCAAATTCTCCTGCATCTAATTTTTCAATTCTGGTAATAACATTTCCCCTGATATCTTTGAAAACAAGATGTGGGTACTTATTTCTTAATTGTGCAAGTCTTCTTAGGGAGCTTGTTCCAACAATCGAACCTTCAGGTAAGTTTTCCAATTTATAACAATCATTTTTTTTGTTTACTACTAAAGCATCTGCAGGATCCTCCCTTTTTGTAATACATCCTAATTTAAGGCCATCAGGCAAATTGGTTGGTAAATCTTTTAGAGAATGTACTGCTATATCTGCATGGCCTACGAGCATTTGTGCTTCAAGTTCTTTTGTAAATAAGCCTTTGTCGCCTATTTTAGCTAAAGCTACATCGAGGATTTTATCTCCTTGTGTTGCCATTGCTTCTATAGATACCTCTAAATTGGGAATATTTCTTTCTAATTGATCTTTAACCCATAAAGTTTGAACCATTGCTAGTTTACTTCTTCTACTAGCTATTTTCAGCTTAAAATTTGTCATTAAATATTATTTTGAGTTTGAATTAAAAATAAAGTCGAATCTATTTTAAGCTATTCTTTTGCAAGTTTTTAAAGCTGAAAATTATACTTAACTTTTTTTATTTTATATATTCTTTTAAAACCCCATTTCGATTTGGATGTCTAAGTTTTCTTAGAGCTTTTGCTTCTATTTGCCTAATTCTTTCTCTCGTCACATCAAAAATCTGGCCAATTTCTTCAAGAGTTTTCATTCTTCCATCATCAATTCCATATCTCAATCTGAGAACATCTCTTTCCCTTGGACTTAGAGTGGCTAATACTCCTTCTAAATCTTCTCTTAATAAAGTTTTAGAAACATCTTGCTCTGGATTTTCTATATCAGCCTCTATAAAATCTCCGAGTCTTGAGTCTTCTTCTTTCCCTATTGGAGTTTCTAAAGAAATAGGAAGCTGCGCACTTTTAGCTATAAATCTTAATTTTTCAATTGTCATTTCCATACTCTCAGCGATTTCTTCTTCACTAGGTTTTCTTCCAAATTCTTGGCTCAGAACTTTTGTGGTTTTTTTAATTCTGGATATTGTCTCGTATAAGTGAACTGGCAATCTAATAGTTCTACTTTGATCAGCAATCGCTCTTGTAATGGCTTGGCGAATCCACCAAGTTGCGTATGTAGAGAACTTGTA
>MWOQ01000186.1 GCA_002026145.1 Prochlorococcus sp. HOT208_60m_813L03
TGCCACCGCCGTAGCCGCCATTATTGCCACCACCGTAGCCGCCACCGCCATAGCCGCCATTATTGCCACCGCCGTAGCCGCCACCGCCGTAGCCGCCACCGCCATAGCCGCCATTATTGCCTCCTCTTCCTCCTCTACGAGATCCACCAGAACCTCTAGGCTCAGCTTTATTAATTCTTAATGGTCTACCCATAAGTTCCGTGCCTTGCAAACCATCAATAGCTTTTGACTCAATAGCTTCATCTGCCATTTCAATAAATGCGAATCCTCTTTTCCTTCCAGTATCTCTCTCCAAGGGAAGAGAACAATTTAATACCTCACCAAAAGGGGCAAACAACTGTATAACATCTTCACGCTCTGCGCGGAACGGCAAATTGCCAACAAAAATACTCACTTTAAACCAAACAAAAATTTACCTTATAAAAAAACTACAATTAGTAATCTCATAATGTTGCTTTATTATTCTACTTCAAAGCATACCCTTGTTGTAGAAAAATAATTGAGATTCAAAGTAACAATCTTTTTTGCCAATTATTTACCTCTTTTTCTACTTGAACAAATCCTGTACCACCTTCGCTATTTCTTGATTTAACGACATTAAGAGGTTTAAGATCTAAAAAAACATCCTCATCAAATTCGGGATGAAATTTTTTAAATTCTTCAATTTTAAGATTTTTAAATAATATTTTTCTCTCCAGGCAATATTTAACCATTTGACCAACAACTTGATAAGCAGTCCTAAAAGGAACATCTTTATCGACTAAGTAATCTGCCAAATCAGTAGCATTAGAAAAATCGTTTTCTACAGAATCTGCTAGATTTTCAATATTAAATTCAATTCCCTCATTAATTAAAATCGTCATTGCTTTAATACAAGAAGATATTGTTTCTGCAGTATCAAATATTGGCTCTTTATCCTCTTGAAAATCCTTATTATAAGCAAGTGGTACCCCTTTGACCATTGTTAACAATGCCTGAAGATGTCCATACACTCTTCCTGTCTTACCTCTTATCAATTCTGGAACGTCAGGATTTTTTTTCTGCGGCATTAAGCTACTTCCTGTGGCACATTTATCTGTTAATTTTGCAAAAGAAAATTCATCAGTTACCCATAAAATTATTTCCTCTGAAATTTTACTTAAATGAGACATCAATATAGCAGATGCAGAAACAAACTCTATACAAAAATCTCTATCACTCACTGCATCAATACTGTTTTTATAAATCTTTTTAAAACCCAATTCTGAGGCTGTAAAATGTCTATCTATTTTTATTTTTGTTCCAGCTAATGCTGCAGCTCCTAACGGAGAAATATTAACTCTTGAGCGTACTTCTTTATACCTTTCACGGTCTCTTTGGAGCATTTCTATGTAAGCCAATAAATGATGAGCCAAGGATAATGGTTGCGCTCTTTGCATGTGGGTATATCCAGGAATTAAGGTAAAAATATTGGATTTCGCAAGATTTAAGAAGGATTTTTGCAAATCAATTATTAAGATTTCAATATTATCAATCTCTTTTCTTAGCCACAATCTTATATCTGTTCCAACTTGATCATTTCTACTTCTACCTGTGTGTAATTTTTTTCCAGTTTCACCAATTAAACTTATCAGCTTTTCTTCTATACAATAGTGAATATCTTCAGAAGGTGGACTAGGAGAAAATTTGCCCTCCAAATACTCAACTTTTATTAATTCTAGACCATTAATAATTTGGTAAGCTTCAGAAGAGGATAAAACTTTTGTTTTGCTAAGCATTTTCGCATGAGCAATCGAACAATCTAGATCTTCTAAAATAAGCTTTCTATCAAAACCGATTGAGGCATTAAACTTTTCAATAAAAGGGTCAAGTGCATTATCAAACCTTTTACTCCAAACTTTTGCCATATCAATTAATAACTTTAAGTATCTCTAATAAAGCATTTTTTTATATAAGTGACAAAAAATATCTATTTCAATTGAAAAATAACCATCGAGGCATCATCTTCAAGATGTCTATTTTGCCCTGTAAAGTCATCTAACTTTTTAAATATTTTATTTAAGATTTCTTGGGATGTAAAAGATTGCTTGCATAATTTTGTAAGAGTTTTAATTAATCTTTTCTCATCAAATCTTTGTCCTAAAGAGTTAGAAGTATCAATTACTCCATCTGTGTAATAAAGAACTAAATCATTTTGATTAAGCTTGATTTCACCACAGTGATATTCAGCATCTTGTTGTAGTCCAAGTACAAATCCTTTTGCATCTAATTTTATAATTTTCTGATCTGAACTTTTCCAAAGCAGAGGAGGATTATGAGCTGCATTAGCAAATCTCAATTTTTTAGTTCTAGGATCATAATCTGAGTAAAATAATGTCACAAATCTATGCGATTGATCTAAATCATTTATTGCTAGTTGATTCAAATCATGCAAAATTCTATCTGGAGGCAGACCTGTAAGAACTTCTGCACGAAGCATTCCTCTTAACATAGTCATTAAAAGACCGGCTGGAATCCCTTTACCCATAACATCACCTATTACAAAAGCCCATCTTGATTTTTCTTTCCTTTTTTCAGAGATATTCGTCTTTAAGCACATAAAATCATAGTAATCTCCACCGAGCTGAAGAGCTGGTCTACAATGCGCGGCAAGGTCTATACCATGGATAATTGGACAATAATCCGGGAGTAGTTGAGATTGAATTTCTGCTCCAGTAGAAATTTCTCTATCTACATTTTCATGCTTTTTCTTTGTTTTTATTAAGTAGTAATTTTCTAATCCAACAGCTAGACAATTTTCAATAAAATTAAAATTACTATCTTCAATAATCGACTGTCTAGAAATAGCTTCGCTAAAAATATAAATAAATCCTCTACATTTACCTCTAGATATTATTTTTTTTGTTTCAATTTTATATTCTTTAAATTTATTTTTTAAAGCATTTTCAAAAGTTAAAATTTCTTTTATTTTAAAATTTTTTGAGAAATGAAATTGATCCAAAAAACTTTTAATTTCTTCTTCAATCGTTAAATATTCATTATTAACAGAAATTTTTATATTTTCATTCCATATCTCCCCCGCGTAGTTTAAAGGAATAATTAAAATTATATTCTCAGAAAAAATATGTTTAAAAATTAAGCATACATAATCCAGTAATTTATTTATGTTGGAAAAAGATTTTAAATAATACGCTAAAGAAGATGCAATTTCAGCAAATTTATATTTATTTCTTAAAGTTACTTTAGAATCATTTTCTACAAAATTTTGGATAAATTTATTCAAAAATATTTTTTCTTTTTGATTATTTGTCAAAACAAATCTATTAGATAAATATGTTTTAACATTAAATTTAGGTTTTTAAAAAAAATTAATTAAATATTTATTTATCTGCAAGCATAGCCTCTACAAATTCATAACTATTAAATGGTCTCAAATCTTTTATACCTTCTCCAGCTCCAATAAACCTTATAGGCAAATTTACTTCTTCAGATACTGCTAAAGAGACACCTCCTCTAGAAGTACCATCTAATTTAGTAATAATTGCTCCACTTAAATTTGCTGATTTAGCAAAACTTTTTGCTTGTTTTAAGCCATTTTGTCCCTGACTTGCATCTAAAACTAATAATGATTCAACAATTGCATCTGGGACCTTTTTATCAATAATTTTTTTTATTTTTGCTAATTCATCCATTAAATTATTTTTTGTTTGCAATCTACCCGCAGTATCAACAAGTAATAAATCAACATTTCTTTTTTTTGCAGAATTAATTGCATCAAAAACCACAGCAGCTGGATCAGCATTTTTTGATTGATTAGATATAACGTCAACATTACTTCTATCTCCCCATACTTTAAGTTGTTCTACTGCAGCCGCTCTAAAAGTATCAGCAGCAGCAATTAAAGTTTTATAATTACTTTTTGATGACAAATATGCTAATTTTCCTAATGTAGTAGTTTTACCAACACCATTAACTCCTACTAATAACCAGACATTTAACTTACCCTTTTGAGGAACTAATAGATCAGAGCCCGAATTTTTTATTGGTTTATCGATAATTAATTTTAATTCCTTCTTCAAGAATTGTATTCCTGCTTCTGCTCCGACGACTTCCTCGTTTAATTTAGTTCTAAGAGAACTTATAACTTTATCGGTTGAATCAATCCCTACATCAGCTCTTATTAATAGAGTCTCTAAATCATCAAGAGATTCAGGAGTAAGAGGATCATCTCCCAATTTATCCAATAATTCAGTGACAAATCCTTTTCGAGTTTCTTCTAATCCCCTACGTAATTTTGTTAACCAATCAATTTCATCAATCGATATTTGATTTATTTTTTTTCCTTGAGCAGCTAGTACCATTGCAGACCAAGTAAAATTATCATCAAATTCTCCTAATTCAGGTTCAACAATAGTTTTAGACTGACCAGAAATATTTTCTTTATTAGGAATATTAATCAACTCTTGTTTTTGCTCTTCCTGCCTCTCTAATTCTTGCTTTTGCTCTTCCTGCCTCTCTAATTCTTGTTTTTGCTCTTCCTGCCTCTCTAATTCTTGTTTTTGCTCTTCCTGCCTCTCTAATTCTTGTTTTTGCTCTTCCTGCCTCTCTAATTCTTGTTTTTGCTCTTCCTGTCGCTTTTTTAAAAGTGCATAAGCTTGTGCAGCCCATTCACGAGAATTATCAGAATCATTATTAGCCATTATTATCTTTAGTTCGTAATTAAAATTTCTAAATACTATTCATTTATATCAAATAATTATGACAATTAAATTGTTTGTAATCTCCTTAAAACTCCATTAATAAATTTTCTTCCTTGCAAATCACTATATTTATTAGCTAAATTAACAGCCTCATCACAAGCAACAGCAACAGGTGTATTCAAAAAATTGATATCCACGTAAGCTAAACGCAGAATATCCCTATCAATTCTTGGTAATCTTTTTAATCTCCAGCCATCCATTACTTGATCTATATCTGAATCAATACTTTTAAGATTATTTATTATGTTACAAATCCTTTGATTTACATCCTCTCTAATATCTATTTGACCACTAGAAACAATTAATTTTGGAAAGTCTAGAGTGACAGAGAGTGTATTCATTACGGTTTCAATCTTTGTAAGCGATTTTTTTAACTCATCTCGAACATTTGAATACGAAGAATCAACACCTTCTTGCAATTCACTATCTAATATTGTTTGTGAAGCATTTTCTAACTCTGACTCGCAATTATCTAATTCCTCTCTGCAATGGTTAATTAAAGAATCCAAAGCAGATTCAAAAATTTCTTCTATCTCAAATTTATTTAATTTAAAATCACCTTTATCTTTTATAAGGCCAAGAGAAATTAAAGATAATTCTCTAGAAAGGGATCTATTA
>MWOQ01000187.1 GCA_002026145.1 Prochlorococcus sp. HOT208_60m_813L03
GGAGAGAAGTTGAAGGCAAGGGCAGTAGATACTTCAAAATTTGGATTAAGTAAGGAATCAGCTGCCGAAAAACCATATCTAGCCTCTATGGGTATTTACGTTTTTAGCAGAAATACTCTTTTCGATCTTCTAAATAAGTTTCCTAATTATACCGATTTTGGTAAGGACATAATTCCAGAAGCCCTCAAAAGAGGCGATACTCTTAAAAGTTATGTATTCGATGATTATTGGGAAGATATCGGCACCATTGGAGCATTCTTTGAGTCAAACCTTGCATTGACTGAGCAACCAAAACCTCCATTTAGTTTTTATGATGAGAAATTTCCAATTTATACTAGACCTAGATTTTTACCCCCTTCTAAACTTGTAGATGCTCAAATTACTGATTCAATTGTTTGTGAAGGCACAATCTTGAAGTCGTGCAGTATTTTACATTGTGTTTTAGGTGTGAGAAGCAGGATTGAAAGTGACTCGGTTCTTGAGGATACTCTTGTTATGGGTGCCGATTTCTTTGAATCCCCTGAAGAGAGGATTGAATTAAGAAAAGGGGGCGGAACACCTCTTGGAGTAGGTGAAGGGACTACTGTAAAAAGAGCAATTCTTGATAAGAATACAAGAATTGGTGATAATGTCGTGATCATTAATAAAGATCGAGTAGAAGAAGCAGATAAGCCAGAATTAGGCTTCTATATCAGAAATGGAATTGTTGTAGTAGTTAAAAATGCCACTATTGCAAACGGAACTGTTATTTAAATCTTTTCCATCATTTTTCGCTGACATAAGTATTTTTTTTGAGCAATTTTGTTGAGTTGCGGGCACACTGTATTTATTGAGTTTTTTAATTTTTTATGTCCAAGGCACATTTTGGTTTAATAGGTCTTGGTGTTATGGGCGAAAATTTAGTTCTTAACGCAGAGAGAAATGGATTTTCTAGTGTAGTTTTTAATAGGACTTACTCAAAAACTGAAGAATTTTTACAAGGTCGTGGCCTTGGGAAGAATATAGAAGGTGCTGAAACTCTTCAAGAATTTGTTAATAAGTTAGAGAGACCTAGAAGAATTCTAATGATGGTAAAAGCTGGGCCCGCAACAGATGCTGTCATTGATAATATTTCTGGATATCTCGAGGAAGGAGATTTATTAATAGATGGCGGGAACTCTCAATTTAAAGATACAGAAAGAAGGGTGAATACTCTTGAAAGTAAAAGTTTTGGATACATAGGGATGGGAGTCTCCGGAGGTGCCAAAGGGGCTCTAGAGGGTCCGAGTATGATGCCAGGTGGTACTAAGGCTTCATATGATGCAATAGAAAGCTTATTAACAAAAATGGCTGCAAAAGTTGAAGACGGACCATGTGTGGCATATGTTGGACCAGGAGGTTCAGGTCATTTTGTAAAAACTGTTCATAACGGAATTGAATATGGAATTGAACAAATACTTGCAGAAGCTTATGACCTTATGAAGAGAGTTAAAGGTATGAGTGGACAGCAGATGTCAGAGGTATTTGGTATTTGGAATAATACTGATGAATTAGCTTCTTATCTTGTTGAGATAACAGAGATTTGTCTAAATACAAAAGATGAGATAACTGGAGATGATGTCGTGGAAAAAATATTAGATAAAGCTGGCCAGAAAGGTACGGGGTTATGGACTGTTGTAAGTGCTCTAGAACTGGGGGTATCAGTCCCAACTATTTATGCATCTTTAAATGCAAGAGTAATGAGTTCTTTAAAAGAACAACGTAGTGAGGTTGAAAAAACTATTCCATCTAAAGAGATAGAGGATTTTGATTTAGGAAATATATCAGATGGAATGAAACCTTTATTTGATGCTGTAGTCCTTGCAACAATTGCTAGCTATGCCCAAGGTATGGATATTTTAAGAGAAGCATCTGCAGTATATAACTATGGTTTGAATATGCCGTCAATTGCTCAAATATGGAAAGGTGGTTGCATAATTAGATCAAAATTATTAAGTAAAATTCAAGATGCTTACAACAAAGACCCTAATCTAAAAAATTTAATATTTGATGATTGGTTTAATAATGAAATTGCGACACGATTAGATAACTTGGCTAAAGTAGTTTCTCTATCCACAAAGGCAGGTATCCCAGTCCCATGTTTGTCCAGTACTTTAGATTATTTGAATAGTTATAGAACCAATAGACTTCCTCAGAATCTTGTGCAGGCAATGAGAGACTGTTTTGGCTCTCATACATATGAAAGAACTGATAGGGAAGGTAGTTTTCATACTGAATGGATGAAATGATTGAGAAGGTCAAAAATGGATACAGCTTAAATATATACAAAAACAAGTTAGAACTATCAACGGCGGTTTTTAAGTTTATTCAAAGCCACATTATTCATACTTTAAAAAAGAAAGACAGGTTCAAATTTTGTGTAAGCGGAGGTTCAACTCCTAAATCTGTCTATAAGCTTTTATCAAAAAGTGATCTTAGATGGGATATGGTTGATGTCTTTTTAGGGGATGAAAGATGTGTTGATCCAAATTCAGAATTGAGTAACTCGTTAATGTTGAAGAACTCATTGTTAACTAATTTTGGATCTAAAGCTTTTTTTTATAAAATTTTTAATGATTTAAATGCTGATGATGAAGCTACAAAAAATCAATTTATTTCTAAATTATTTGAAAAATGCGGATCAAACCCTCCTACTTTTGATTTAACATTATTAGGTCTTGGAGACGATGGTCATACAGCCTCACTATTCCCTTATCAAAAAAATAATAATGTAGATGATTTTGTTATTTTTAATGAAGGCAAAGGTTTAAAAAGAATTTCATTAACTCCAAAGGTTCTTTCAGCTTCTTCAAAGATAGTATTTTTAGTTAGTGGAGCTTCTAAAAGAATTGCTCTTGAGAGGTTATTAGATGAAAAAGAGCTACCAGATAGAACACCATCAAAATTAATAAAATCTATTAATCAAATTTCAATATTTTGTGATCAGGAATCAGCAAAAGAATTAGAAATTTAGTTAAAGTCTATTAATAATTTAAATTATTTAATGAGTAAGAAAAAATTTTTATTCCAGAAAAAGGAGTTCGATGGTTGGAAAACATTAAATGATACTGTTATGGGCGGATCAAGTTCAGCATTTTGTGAAATTTCAAATTCGGGTTTGATATTAAAGGGTAATATTGTCGAGAAAGCAGGAGGATTTGTTAGTTGTAGATCGTCTATATATAAACCTTCTTTAAATGTATCTGAGTATTCATCCTTTGAATTAAATATTGATGGAAAAGGAAGAACTTTTAAATTTGCTGTCGCTTGTGAAGATGATCTCCTAGGACTAACCGAATTTATTCCGGGTGGACTTAGATGGATTAAATCATTCCCAACAAAAAAATTCGGGACAACAAATGTTCAAATTCCTTTTAGTGAGTTAAAACCTTCAGTAAGAGCTAATAAAGTACGTTTTCCATTTAAATTCAAGCCATCTAAAGTAAAAAGATTACAATTACTACACTCTAAGTTCGGTGATAATGGATTACTTAATAATGAGTTTAAACAAGGTTCCATAAAAGTTTTAATTAAATCAATAAGTGTTATTTGAAAATCCATCTAAAAATATAGAGAGCTTAATCGCTAAGTCAGCAGATTTAACAAATAAACCTTTTGTCCATTCTGTAGTAAAAATAAATGGTGAATACGAATTCGAAGATGAAGATATTGATTTAACAGTTAATATCTTATGCCGAGATAAACAAGGTAGAAGATTAGAAATTTATGATCTTGAATTAGAACTTTTTAAATCAAATAAAGAGTTGGTTTTAGTAATCTCTAAGCTTAACTTCCCTGATGAACCAATATTATGGTGTGGAGTTAAAACATTATGGATGGATAGCAATAATGGAAAAAAATGTAACTCACCAAAATACAGCGCTAGATTGGAAAATTTAGCAAATAGGATAAAAAGTTTTATTGATTAAGAAAATAAAATTTGAACTGATTTATAAATCAGTAACAGCCCCTAAACTTGATGTGCTTACGATTCTAGAATATTTTGAAAGAATTCCTCTTTTGTATTTTTGAATAGGTTTTACCCAATCTTTTTTTCTTTTTTCTAATTCTTCGTCAGATAAATCAACTTCAATTATTTGTTTTACAGCATCTACTGTAATTAAATCACCTTGTTTTATTAGAGCAATATTTCCTCCTACAGCAGCCTCTGGAGCTATGTGACCCACAACAAGACCATAGGTACCCCCGCTAAATCGGCCATCGGTAATTAAAGCCACCTTCTCTCCTAGCCCTTGACCAACAATCGCAGATGTTGGAGCTAACATTTCTCTCATGCCTGGACCTCCTACAGGACCTTCGTTTCTAATAACAACAACATCACCAGCTTTGATATCGTTATTTAATATCGATTTTAAACAATCCTCTTCACTTTCAAAAATCTTTGCGGGACCTGTTAATACAGGGTTTTTTACTCCGCTAATTTTGGCTACAGAACCTTCGCTCGCTAAGTTACCTTTTAATATCGCTAGATGTCCTTTTTTATAAAGAGGGTCATCTATGTCTCTTATTACATTTTGATTTGTTGGAGGCTTATCTGGAATATTCTGTAAGTATTCTGAGATAGTTTTGCCTTCAATGTTTTTGCAATCGCCATGAATTAATCCTGCATTCAAAAGTATTTTCATCACTTGTGGAATCCCACCTGCTTTATGAAGATCGACCGTAACATATTTCCCACTCGGTTTAAGGTCGCAAATAACGGGTACTTTTTGTCTGATTCTCTCAAAATCATTAATGTTGATATCTATTCCTGCAGTATTCGCAATAGCTAAGATGTGCAATACCGCATTTGTTGATCCGCCAATTGCCATAATTACTGATATTGCATTTTCAAATGCTTTCTTTGTCATTAGGTCTAGAGGTCTTATATCTTTTTCTATTGCAGAGACTAATATCTCAGCACTTTTATCTGCACTTAGTTCTTTTTCAAGATCTTCAGCAGCCATAGTAGAACTGTGAGGAAGACTTAACCCTAATACTTCAATAACAGCAGACATTGTATTAGCTGTAAACATTCCTCCACAGCTACCAGCACCAGGAATACAATTTTTCTCAACTTGGATTAGCCTTTCTTCATTAATTTTACCTGATGTTAATTGTCCAACAGCTTCAAATGCACTAACAACAGTAAGATCTTCCCCATGCAATTTCCCAGGCTTTATTGTCCCTCCATAAATGAAAATTGAGGGAATATTCATTCTTGCAATCGCAATCATGGCACCCGGCATATTTTTATCACATCCACCTATAGCAAGTACTCCATCCATACTCTGAGCATTGCATGCTGTTTCAATTGAATCAGCAATAACTTCTCTTGAAACTAGGGAATATTTCATGCCTTCTGTTCCCATAGAAATCCCATCACTTACTGTTATAGTTCCAAACATCTGAGGCATCCCACCTGATCTTTTTATTGACTCTTCTGCTTTTAGAGCTAACTTATTTAAACCCATATTGCATGGTGTTATGGTGCTGTATCCATTTGCAACTCCAATAATAGGTTTATTAAAATCTTCATCATTAAATCCAACAGCTCTTAACATCGATCTGTTAGGGGATCTTTGCACACCTTGGGTTATTGCAGATGATCTGAGTTTATTCATATTATTTGAGAACCTTTTTTATTCTATTGCCCCAACTCCTCAAGTTGCTTCCTCACATCAGCAATTGCAGAATTAAGTTGCTCAACTTTCTTCTCCAGATTCTCTCCTTCAACTTCTTTTATATTTTCATTTGAATCGATCGCTTCTGAGCCGTCTTGAATTCTGGAGGAATACATCATTGCTTTTTGTTTTTTTTCCTCCTTTCTTTTGTCTGCTTCGGATATTAACCACCAAGCTAGACCTGCTGCTCCAATAAAAGCACCGCTTATTAATGATAAAAGATTATTTGAAGACGAATCTCTGTATTCAGACATTGGTAAAATATTTACTCCTACATTCTATATTAGTTCTTATCTTGAAATATAGTACTTAAACGCAATAGAGGATTCCCAATACCCGGAACTAATAATTGTGTTTTTTCGTCTTCCTCATCTATGCAAGAAGTGTAAATTACCTGATTAGGGAGTAATTTCGCAATTTCATTTAACCCTTTATTTGAGCAAATAGCAGTTATTAAAAGAATCCTATTTGAATCAACACCTAATTCCTTTAATTTAATTAAAGTTTCTAATGTTGCTGATTTTGTTGTTATTTGTTCTGAATAATATATAACTCCTTCATTTGATTCAATAGTTTTAGGAAGTTCTCCTAATGAGAGGGTTGAATTAGGAATTACTTCTTTAGCTCCAAACCAAAGAGTTAACCCTTCGGGCAACGTTGCGAGCACTTTTATTGGATAATCATTATTAATAAAGAATCCATCTGCGTCTCCATTATAAGTATTTATTATTTCTTTTTTATATGGGAGCCAATTACGTAATGCTTCATATGTAAGCCATTTCCCTAATTGCTCATATCCTGTTGAGTACAAAATATTTGGAGTATTTTTTTCTCGCAATATTGAAAGCCAATGTTTTATTAATGGATGAGGAGGAACAATAACCTTTAGTGACATTGCCATATATTTTCCTTTAAGATACTCTTACAAACTTTAAATACTTAAGTTCTAAAATACAGTCTTATTATGATTAAATCAATTGTTTTCCCCTCACTAAAGAATGCATTAATTACTTTGTTATTCGTCGGGATTTTATTTTTTAATTCTGTAAATTCTGCATGGGCTAAAAGACCTCCTGAGATTAGAAACCAGCAAGACCTTAATTTAGAGCCAGATATGCATGGTCAAGACTTAAGCGGTAACGAATACGTTAAGTTTGATTTGAATGGATTTAATTTCAGTGAAAGTAATTTAGAAGGGGCGGTTTTCAATAATAGTAAATTGCAAAACTCAAAGTTTACTGGAGCAAATTTAAGAGATGCACTAGCTTATGCAACAGACTTTACAGATGCTGATCTTTCGGATGTTAATTTTACTAATGCTTTATTAATGGAGAGTAATTTTGAAGGTGCAAAAATAGATGGTGCAGATTTTACTGATGCTGTTCTTAGTCGTACACAACAAAAACAATTATGTGCAATTGCTAATGGCACAAATAGTTCTACAGGTGAGAGTACGGAATATAGCTTAGGTTGTTAATCATCAAAGATGAAAAAAAAAATTCCAGTTATTGTTGTATCGGGTTTTCTTGGTTCAGGTAAAACAACTTTTCTAAGATATCTACTAAAAGAGAGTAATAAAAAATTTGGTTTAATAATTAATGAATTTGGTGATGTTGGAATTGATGGTGATTTGATTAAAAGTTGTGATAAATGTGATGAATCTGAAGACGATTGCGTTATCGAATTAAACAATGGATGTTTATGTTGTACTGTTCAAGATGATTTTGTTCCATCAATAAAAGCTCTCCTAGAATTTAATCCTCCTATCGAATCAATAATTATCGAAACAAGTGGCTTGGCACTACCAATTCCCTTAATTCAAGCCCTTAACTGGCCTGAGATTAGGTCTTCTATCTATCTTGATTTAGTTGTTGGCATCGTTAATGGAGAATCAATGCTTAATGGTTCACCAATTAATGATTTAAATAAAATAACAAAACAATATAACGAAACAGATAAAATTGATCACAACGCCACTATAGATGAACTTTTTGAGGAGCAACTTGAAGTTTCTGATATCGTTTTAGTCTCAAGATCAGATATCTTAAATGATGATCAGTTTGACGTTGTAAAAAATAAAATTCAAGGATGTCTAAACTCATTTACACCAGTCCTTAAATCCAAGAATGGCAAAATTGATTTAAATTATCTATTTGACTTTAATTTTAAAAAAGAGACTTATAAAGAATTTTTAAAGGAAGAACATGACCATAATCATGTTGAGCTTGTATCAGATTCTTTTAAATTAAATTATTTCCTTGAAAAAAATGACTTTGAAAAGGAGATGTCGAAAATCTTGGATGAATTAAACATTCTTCGAATAAAAGGACGTATTTGGATACCAAACAAATCATTGCCTTTACAAATACAAATTGTTGGAAAGAAAATTAATACTTGGTTTGAAGAAGCTCCAGATAATTGTTGGAGACCAAATGATAATGCTGGGCTTGAATTAGTAATAATTTCATTTGATGAAAAATCTATAAAAAATTTCAATAGAAAAATTAAAGAGAAATTTAAGATTTTAAGTGACCCAAAAATAGCAATTTGACTTTATAGTTAGCTGTCGGGATACATACTACAGTAGACAGCCCAAGATGGAAAATTCAAAAATTACTTTAAAACAAATAATCTCTGACGACGTTACATCAATTGATAAAATAAAATGTTCAAAATGTGGAGGGGCAGGAAATTTTAAAACACCTGAAAATTCAAGGAGAACTTGCTTAGTTTGTTTTGGTAGAGGCTACATAAACGTTTAGTAATATAGAAAACTTCAAGGTAAAAAATATTTGTTTATTAATCAAGAGTACTTTTTATTAAAATTTAAACTAATCTTCTAATAGAAATTAATATTTAATTGGACCAATTTGCAGCAAAAGTTTTTGTAAGACTAAGACCTTCAGTTTTAGATCCAGCAGGGGAAGCTACCAAATCTGCTTCTATAAAACTTGGGGCCGAGGGAATTAAATCATTGCGGATAGGAAAAATGATTGAAGTAAAAATAGAAGGTAATGATGAAAACGAAGTAAGAGAAAAAATTGATTTACTGTGTGATAGGTTATTCGCAAATACTGTTATAGAAGATTATGAGTATTCACTAGAAAAATTATAAGATGGATAATTTTACTGTAGGAGTTGTTGTCTTCCCAGGCTCTAATTGTGATCGTGATGTTTCATGGGCACTGGAAGGTTGTCTAGACATAAGAACAAAATACTTGTGGCATGAGTCTTCAGATTTAAGTGATGTAGATGCAATAGTTATACCTGGAGGATTTAGCTATGGTGATTATTTAAGATGCGGAGCAATTGCGAGATTCTCTCCATTAATAAATGCCTTGGATGAGTTTGTTAAAAGCGGGAAAAGAGTTTTAGGAATTTGTAATGGGTTTCAAATTTTGACTGAATCAGGGTTTTTGCCTGGTGCTCTTGTTGCAAATAAAAATCTTAATTTTATCTGTGATGACGTTGAATTGGATATTTTTTCTTCAAAAGGAGGTTGGTTTAATAATGTAGATGAAAAACAAACTATTAAGTTGCCAATAGCGCACGGGGAAGGAAGATATCATTGTGATTCTGATACTTTAAAAAAACTTTTAGATAATGAATTGATTGCTTTGAGATATAAAAATAATCCTAATGGGTCATCATTCGATATCGCAGGCATAACTAATGAAAAGGGAAATGTTCTAGGTTTAATGCCTCATCCAGAGCGAGCATGTGACGAGACAATTGGTGGGACTGATGGTCTCTTTACATTAAAATCATTAATACTGAAATAAAAAAAGACCCCCTATTTTGGAGGTCTTTTTTTATTTATATTTGGGAAGAAATTAAACAGTAGCTTTTACTTTTGGATCTAAATCACCTTTTGCGTAAAGATCAGCAAAATAATTTGTGCTATTTTGCTTAATCTTACTTGCTTGACCTTCGCACCAGAACTGCTTGTATCTATCAAGACAAACTTGCTTCATGTATTTTCTAGCAGGTTTGTTGAAATGTCTTGGGTCAAAGTTTGCCTTATCAGCAAATGCTGCCTCTCTAACCGCGGCAGTGAAAGCAAGTCTGTTATCGGTATCAATGTTAACTTTCCTAACTCCATTTCTTATTCCCTCTTGAATCTCTTCAACAGGAACACCATATGTTTGAGGAATTTCACCACCATATTTATTAATGATATCCAACCATTCTTGAGGAACTGAACTAGATCCATGCATTACAAGATGGGTATTTGGCAGTGCTTTATGAATTTCAGCAATCCTGCTTATTGCAAGGACTTCACCTGTAGGTTTTCTAGTGAATTTATATGCACCATGACTTGTACCTATGGCAATAGCTAACGCATCGACTTTAGTTTTAGCAACAAAATCTGCAGCTTCTTCAGGATCAGTCAAAAGCATATCTGTAGAAAGTTCACCTTCAAATCCATGACCATCTTCTGCTTCTCCTTTCCCTGTTTCTAATGAACCTAAGCAACCTAGTTCTCCTTCAACACTAACTCCAACTGAATGAGCAAAATCTACTACTTTTTTCGTAACTGCAACATTATATTCGTAACTAGCGGGTGTTTTTGCATCTGCTTCTAGAGAGCCGTCCATCATTACTGATGTGAAACCATTTATTGCTGCTGAATAGCATGTTGATGGCTCATTACCATGGTCTTGGTGCATTACCACTGGAATATTTGGATATGTTTCTGTAGCGGCAAGGATTAGATGACGTAAGAAAATTTCTCCTGCATAATTTCTTGCCCCTCTTGAAGCTTGAAGGATAACTGGACTATCAGTTTCATATGCTGCTTCCATGATTGCTTGAACTTGCTCAAGATTATTAACATTGAAAGCTGGAATACCGTAACCATTCTCAGCAGCGTGATCTAAAAGTAGTCTTAGTGGAACGAGGGCCATAATTAAAATAAGTTAAATGCTATATAAAGCATATGTTTCCGAGAGTTTAGTATAAAGAGGTATCAAATGTCACGTTATTAGATATACAAAATACTAAATTAAAGAAACTAATTTTATGACCCAGGGTATATTTTTAGAATTTTTTAGTTAATAAGTGTAGCCTGCTACAAACAATTGCTCATCAGATGAAGGTTGGGATCCTGCAACATAGGCACCTTTTGAAGCTTCAGAGTTTGCTTGGGCTCTTGCTATTAATGCTTTTTGACCTCCTTCAACGTCGCTTCCTTTCCAGGCTTTTAAGCATGAGTGCTGTAATGCTCTTCCATAGGAGAATGAAACATTCCATAAAGCTTTCCTGTAAAGAGAGTTCATATTATTTAAATAAACAGAAGCAGCTTCTTCGCTTAACCCTCCTGATAAGAAAACTATTCCAGGGACAGATGCAGGAACGCATCTTTCCATAGTTCTGATTGTCATTTCAGCAACTTTCAATGGATCAGCCTTTGTTGGACAATCTGCTCCATTAACAGTCATTGAAGGTTTTAATAGTGTCCCTTCTAGAAAAACTCCATTTGCTTGACAGGCAATATAAACCTGCTTTATTACCTCTTCTTGAACTTCAGCGGTTTTCTCAATAGTATGGTCGCCGTCCATTAAGATTTCAGGTTCAATAATTGGTACCAACCCAGATTCTTGAACTGATCTCGCATACCTTGCTAATCCCCAAGCATTCTCTTGAATTGATAGTTTTGAAGGATAACCGTCATTTGTAATTTGCAGAACTGCTCTCCACTTTGCAAATCTGGCACCTTGTTCATAATATTTTGCTGCTCTTTCAACTAACCCATCAAGGCCAGAGCAATAAGTTTCTACATCTCCTCCTCCTGGAAGTGGATTTAGACCTTTATCGACCTTTATCCCTGGAATAATACCTAAATCGTTTAGTTTTTTAACCATTGACTCGCCATCTTGGTGATTCTGATAAAGAGTTTCTTCGAAGAGGATTGCTCCACTTATATATTTGCCAAGACCTCCTGTAGTAAAAAGCATTCCTCTATATGCCTTCCTATTGTCTTCAGTATTCTCAACACCAATTCCAGCGAGTCTTTTACCTACTGTTTTAGTGGATTCATCTACCGCTAATATTCCTTTTCCTTTAGAAGCTAGTAATTGAGCATTCTCTTTAAGCTCATTTTTGTAGTAATTTAAAGCCATTCTTTAATAATTCAATTCAATTGATTTTTCCAGAATATGAAAAAAAAATAAAATCAATCCAATACTTTATCGGGTGATAATTGCTACTTATAAATGTATAGCCTTAAATTTTGATACTTAATCCACTTTTGGATGATTCTCTTATGGCTTCGCAAACTTTATGACTAGCAAGTCCCTCACATAAGCCTGGGATTACAGGTGTTCCGTTAATTATACTTTGAGCCCATAAATTTTGAATTCTCAAAACTGGAGCTATTCTCCCATCAGTCCATGTTTTTTCAAAATTAAAACTTGAATCTGCAGTTAGATTTTGTATTTTATTTTCGTTGTTTGAATATTTCAAATTAAAACCATGTACATAATCTTTTTGGTTTTCGCTTTTAAGAATAAGTGAACCTTCGCTTCCATATATTTCTAAACTAAATCCTCTACCATTTTTAGAAATCGATGATAAAGATACCTGACATGGAAAAAGATTCGAGCTGTAGTTTGATATTTCTATATTGGCCAAACATACATCTTCACTCGTAACATCATTTAAATCAGATGAATTAGGTAAAGGTCTTTTTTTTATTGATGTTGCTAACTTGCCAGACACGTTTATTGCTTCTCCAAAAAACCAATTCAACATATCGAATGCATGAGTACCTAAAGCGCCAATAACTCCTCCACCTTTTTCTTCCAATGAATACCAATTCCAGGATCTTTTGGGGTCGGATCTACTGCCCATTAACCAATCTAATTTGACTAAATATATATCTCCTAAGATATTTTCATCAATAAGTTTTTTTGTCTGAAGGAAAAGAGGTACTGCTCTATATTCAAAATCAACACATACGCTTAAATTATTAATCAAAGATATTCTCTGAAGCTCTTCAATTTCTGGGGAGGATATGGAGACGGGTTTTTCTAGGAGCAAATTTTTATTATTCTCAAGAGCTTGCTTTGCTAACTTAAATCTTGATTCAGGAGGAGTGGCAATAATAATTCCATCAATTTTTGGAGATTTAACTAAGTCTTCCCAATTATGAAAAAAATCTAAGCCCGTTTCTTTTTCTAATATAGATTTTTGCTTTTTCTCGTAATGATAAATTGCTACAGGAGTTAAGTGATCAGACTCTTTTAATGCCTCTAAATGAACTTTTTTCCCAAAACCTAGTCCAGCGATTGCTATTTTTAATTTTTTATTTTTAGTATTCATTTTTATTCATTAATAAACTCTGAACAACTATTTTCAATGACAACATCTATAAGTTCATCATTATTAGAAGTTTTCCATTTTGAATTGAATTGAGGAATTCCATTTATTGATGTATCTTTGAACTTTTTTTTATTGCAATTAATTCTCATTACATAAAGTGATAACTCTCCATCATCATCAGAATTAGTTGGATTCTTAAAGAACTTTGTTAATACACTTATTTCACCATTTGGGAGCGGCTTAATACTCCCTTTATCAAGCCATTCTTTCCCATCATCATTCTCTTTAAGGAGAACCCAATCAACATTTCCTATCGCATATGAATAGGAGGCAAAGTTTAAAATAAATAGTAAAAGGCTTAAAGAAAAATAAAATAAATTAGAAAATTTTCTCATTTTATATATTTGATTCTGCAAGTTCTTTTACACCATGAATTTTTAAAATTTTAGTCAGAGTATCCTTGAGATCTTTCCTTTTCACTATTACATCAACAAAACCATGCTCAAGCAGATATTCAGCTGTTTGAAAATTATCGGGTAATTTTTCTCTTAATGTTTGTTCTATAACCCTTCTTCCAGCAAATCCAATAAGTGCTTTAGGTTCCGCCAAAATTAAATCACCTAGCATCGCAAAGCTGGCTGTTACCCCTCCAGTAGTTGGATGTGTTAATAAGGGCATATATAGGAGATTTTTCTCTTTATGTTTTTTTAGTGCTCCAGAAATTTTTGCCATTTGCATGAGACTTAACATCCCTTCTTGCATCCTTGCTCCTCCTGATGCGCAAACAATAAGAATTGGAAAGTTTTCCAAAGTTGCTCTCTCAATTATCCTTGTAATTTTTTCACCAACTACTGAACCCATAGATCCTCCCATAAATCTGAAATCCATAACAGCTAATGCTAAAGGCATTGAATTCACAGAACAGATACCTGTTACGACTCCATCTCTTAAACCCGTACCTGCTTGACTTTCTTTAATTCGATCAGCATACGCTCTTCTATCTTTAAAACCCAAAGGATCTGTAGGACTTAGTGAACTATCAAATTCTTTGAATGAATTTTTATCAGCAATTATATTTATCCTTTCATCGCTATTAATCCTATTGTGGTGTCCACAATTACTACAAACATTGTAATTTGAAATTAGGTCTTTTCTATAGGCTACTTGCGAACACTCTGAACATTTAACCCACAAACCATCTCCTTCGTCAGTATCTTGAGAAACTTTCCCAACAAATTGATCTTTACGCCTTGCGGCAAACCAGTCGATTAATGACACAACGTTTCCTTTTTTTCTATTTAAATCTAAGTTAGGTACTTTTATCAAGAAAGATATATAAATATTTGAGATTTTCTAAATTAGAAACTCCTCAAAGTTAAAAGTATAACTATTTGAGTTAATAACCGAAATTAATTATTATTTATTTTTCTCCTCAATCATTTTATGAATTATTGGAGTAAGAATTAGTTCCATTGCGAAACCCATTTTCCCACCATTTACAACGATACTTGTTGGACTTGACATAAATGAATCGTTAATCATTCCAAGCAAGTATTGAAAATCAATACCCCATTTCTCTCTTGCCCCTTTTCTGAAATGTATGATCACAAAGCTCTCATCAGGAGTTGGGATATTTCTGCATATGAAAGGATTTGAAGTGTCAATTGTGGGAATTCTTTGGAAATTAATATCGGTTTTACTGAATTGTGGGCAGATGTGATTTATATAATCAGGCATTCTTCTCAATATCGTATCCACAATGGTTTCCGCTGAGTAACCTCTTTCTGCGTTATCTCTATGGATTTTTTGAATCCACTCTAAATTTGTTATTGGAACAACTCCAACAAGTAAATCAGCATAAGATGCCACATTGTATCCATTACCTTCTACCCCGCCATGCAAACCTTCATAAAAAAGGACGTCTGTTCCCTCAGGAATATCTTCCCATGGAGTAAATTGCCCAGGTTCTAGGGATGTCCCAAGTCTTGTATTATGTTCTTCTGCTTCTTCAAGACTATGTAGATAATATCTTTTCTTTCCTCCTCCAGTTTCACCATATATTTTAAAAAGTTCTTCTAACTTGTCAAAAAGATTAGCCTCTGGACCAAAATGAGAGAAATTTTCACCTTTTGCAAGAGCGTCTGCCATTGCTTTTTTCATAGGCATTCTTTCAAATCTGTGGTAGCTATCACCTTCTACAACTGCGGGAACAATATCTTCTCTGGCAAAAATATGCTCAAAGGCTCTTTTTACTGTACTTGTTCCTGCTCCTGAAGATCCTGTTACAGCGACTACTGGATGACGTTTTGACATTTTTTAAAAACAATATCTAATGATTCTGACAGGTCATATGCCAACTTTATGTTTTACTTAAAAATATTTTTTTATTTATTAATTTTTTTTAAATTTCATCCATTATTTTATCTCCGATTTCACTGCAAGATAAAACTTCAGTAGACCCATCAGCTAAATCTGCTGTTCTAAATCCTTTTGATAAAACTTTATCAATAGCAGTTTCTAAATTTTCTGCAGCTTCTTCTTCATTTAATCCAATTTTTAACATCATGGAAGCAGATAAAAGCATTGCAATAGGATTAGCTATGTTTTTACCAGCTATATCAGGAGCCGAACCATGAACAGGTTCAAAAACGCCTGGCCCATTATTGTTTAAAGAAGCAGATGGAAGCATACCAATAGAACCAGTTAACATTGCGGCTAAATCACTTAAAATGTCTCCAAATAAATTACTAGTTAAAATCACATCAAATTGACTAGGATCTCTAACTAATTGCATTGCTGCATTATCGACGTACATATTGCTCAGAGATATATTTTTATCTTTTGAGGTGATATTTAAAACTGTATCTCTCCACAATTGACTAACCTCAAGAACGTTTGATTTATCAACAGAACATATTTTTTTATTTCTTTGGTTAGCAATTTTTATTGCTATTTCAGTTATTCTTTCTATTTCGGTCGAATTATAAACCATCGTATTAAAAGCTTTTGGGATTTTTGTATTTGTTATATGTCCTCTTGGTTTTCCAAAATAAATTCCCCCAATTAATTCTCTTACAACAATAAGATCTACATGCTCAACGATTTCTTTTTTTAATGTACTTGCTTCCAAGAGAGATTTTCTTATTTTGACAGGCCTGATATTTGCGAAAAGGTTTAGAGCAGATCTTAACTTTAGTAACCCACTTTCTGGCCTTAATTCTCTTGCAAGAGAATCATATTTAATATCTCCAACACATGCTAAAAGTACTGCATCACTTTTTTTGCATTGATCTAGTGTCTCATCTGGAGCAGGAGTACCATATTTTTCATATGCTATCCCTCCAAATAATTTTTCAATAATCTCAATATCGAAGTTATGATTTTTTGAAAGCTTTTTTAAAACTTTTTTTGAAACTTCTGAAATTTCTGGTCCAATTCCGTCTCCTGACAATAAAACAATCTTATATTTCTTCATTTAAATTTTTGTTTAATAGAACAATAAATTATTGCTTGTCTAATTGTCTAAGTTTTTTTGCTAATTCTGGTAATTTTTTAAAAATACTTGAACTCCTTAGCCATGGTTTATTTTCCATCGCGGGGAAACCACTAATTACCTTGCCATCTTCTATGTCAGAATGGATTCCGCATTTTGAACTCGCAATGACATTATTACCAACTTTTACTCTATTATTGACTCCTACTTGCCCTGCCAAAATAACACCATCTCCAATATTTGCTCCTCCAGCGATACCAACTTGAGCTGCAAATGCACAATTCTTTCCAATTTTTACGCCATGACCTATTTGTATTAAATTATCCAACTTTGTTCCCTCATCAATAATAGTAAATCCAACTGCTGGTCTATCAATACAACAATTAGTTCCAATCTCTACAAAACTCATTATTTTTACACCACCTTTTTGCGGCATCTTTACCCATTTGCCATTTTCTGGAATAAAACCAAATCCCTCTGATCCAATAACAGAATTTGAATTAATTACGCAATTATTTTTTAGAGTGGTATTCTCGTAAATAACACAATTTGGATGAATTATATTATTGTTTCCTATTCGAACATTGCCTAAAATTGATGATCCAGGAAGAATATGATTATTGTCTCCAATTACAGTATTTTCTCCAATATAGACATAAGGTCCAATATGGCAATCTGCTCCAATTATTGCTGTTTTATCTATAACTGCTGAAGCATGTATTCCTGGTTTGGAATTGATAGTTTTATATAAACAATCCAATACTTCTGCAAATGCAATTCTTGGATTTTTAACCATTATGTTTGATATATTGAGTTTCTTTAGGGCACTAACGATTTCATCGTTTTTAGTAGTTATTATTGCTGATGCTTTAGTTTGATCTAATTTTTCTTTAAGAATATTATTTTCTTCTAAAAAAGATATTTGATGTTTAACTGCAGCATCTAATGAGGCAGCACCATCTATATTTAAATCTTCGTAAATATTGGCACTAATAAAATTTGAATTTCCTTTTTTTATTAGATCAACTAAATCACTTAAAAGCATTTTTCAATTTTAATTTTTTCAAGATAGAGCAAGAACATCTCTATGTACGACAATTATCGAGGAGTTGTTATTTTCTTTATTATTTAAGATACTTCTTAATTTGTCGCTACTTATTGATACTAAACCTTTTGCAACTTCTTTATCATTTGTATTTACGATTTTAACTGCCTGATTAATCGTAAAGTTTCCTTCTACATTCTTAACACCAACCGCTAAAAGTGATGCACCTTTTTTTTTAATTGCAAAAGAAGCGCCATCATCTAAAGTAATTTTCCCTACTGTTTGAATTGCATGTGAAAGCCAACTTTTTTTGTTTCCAATAGGTTTTTCTACTGGATAAAATAAAGTTCCAATTTTATTATCATTAAATATTTCAATTAAGTTTTTTTTATTAGTTCCATCAACTAGTTGGACTTCGACTCCTCCTTTTGTTGCTATTTCTGCAGAAATTAATTTTGTAGAAATTCCTCCTGTTCCCCATTCATTATTTGAGGTTTGAATATTTTTATCTTTAATTTCCTTTAATTCACTATTATGAACTTCTTTAATAGGTTCCGCATCTTTATTATTACGTGGATCTTTTGAGTATAGATTTTCAATATCGGTTAATAAAATAAGCTTGTTAGCATTTATAGCCAAGGCAACTAAAGCAGAGAGGGTATCATTATCTCCATATTTAAGCTCTTCATTTGCTACGGTATCATTTTCATTTACTATTGGAATAACGTTCAAATCTATTAATCTTTTTAAAGTTTTAGAAGCGTTATTAAAGGACTCTCGTGAATTGAAATCAGCTTTAGTTATTAAAATTTGAGCAATATTAAGACCTAATTTATTAAATACTTTATCGTATAAGGACATTAAATTAACTTGACCTACTGCAGCAGTAGCTTGAAGGGTACTTAAATCATTTGGTCTTGTTTTAATATTTAACTTTTGGCAACCTAATCCAACGGCTCCACTAGTTACTAAAATTAACTTGTTCCCTTTTGAAAGAAAACTTGTAAAGCATCTAGAAAGGTTTTCGATAACTTCTTCTGTAGATGTTTCTTCTGTTCCTCTTAAAATACTAGTTCCAATTTTTATAACCCAAGTTTTCATTTTGTAAAATGAGAAATTAATTTTTCTATTGTCAAAGTTAAATTAAATTTTATAGGTAAGCCATCTCTATTTAATCTCTTAACTAATATTGTTTTTATATCACATCTATTCCCAACAATAATATCTGTAAAAATTCTGTCGCCAATAATGGCTATATTTTTTGGCTCTCTACCAATTTCTTTGATAGCAGATAAAGTTACTTTTTTTCTAGGTTTTGATGCATTGTATTTATACCTTAAATTTAATTCTTTCGCTATTTTTGCAATTCTTTTTTTTGATGGATTATTACTTATTAGATATAAGGAGAAAAGTTTTTTAGATTCCATAATCCAATTTTTTACAGCTTTTGGGACCATATTTGATTTTCTATTTACTAGAGTCCCATCCACGTCTAGCAATAAAGAATTAATTCCTTTTTTTTGCAACTCAGATTGAGAAATATTATATATTGGTAAGTTTGAATCCCAATTGACTTTTAGGATAGATCTCATTTATTTTAAGAACTACTTTTTTCAAGCTCAGTTTCAATCAAAGGTTGAATTTTATCGAACTCATCATCTTCAACTAATAAGGCACCTTTGTCTTTTAATTTACCCACAATAAAAAAAGGATCTAGTGGAATATATAAGCCATATTCTTGGTCAAAAAGATTAAAGTTAACGAGCAATTCATAACTCTCACTATCATCATCGACGTAATCTTCTTCTAATTCATCGTAAATTGGTTCTTCAAGTTCTCCTGATACTGTTAATGTAACTGCTGATCTGATAAGTCTTAAATCATGTTCTTGAAGGACTGCTTCAGCATTTTTTAGAATTTGTTCATTTTTATCTATTTTCTCAATTAGTTCAGGTTCATCTTTTTCATTTATCTTAAAAAGACTTACTGGTGTATCAACTGGAGTTAATAAAGCATATTCTTGGCCCTCAACACTTACTAATTGTTCAAGATAACAAAATAGTTCGTTTCCATTTGAGTCATTTAATAAAAGAGTTTGTGCATCATAATTATCATTTGAATTGGCTTCTTTCATTTAAAAATTATCTGTTCTTTTTAATACTAATATTTTATCTGAAGTTTACCAGCTATTTCTTCTAATTCAGGACCTTCTTCGATCCATTGTTCAAGTATTATTTTTGCTGAAAAACTATCAATCAATCCGGATTTATCTTTTTTTATTCCAAATCTTTCTGAAGATTCCCAAGTTGAACTATGTTCGTTGACATAAGAAAATGGAAGCTTTAATTCATTTGAAAGTAATTGACCATAATTTTTACAATCTATAGCTTGAGTGGTCATTTGACCTTCCTCATCTAGCGGAATACCCACAATAAAACCAGTCAAATTAAATTCATTTATATAATTTCTAATGATTTTAATCTCTTGATTATTTTCAAATCGTTTTACTGCTGGAAGTATATTTGATGTTATGCAGAGGGGATCACAATAAGCTAATCCTATCCTTTTGGTACCTATATCCAAACTCAAAATTGACTTGGGTTTGGGTTTGCAAAATTTCACTTTGTTTTTAATGGAAAAGGAGATGGATATGGATTACCTTGTGGACTTAATTTTTCAAAGATTGATTCCAAAGATTGATTTATTATATTTACTTGTTTGGCTTCATTCTTAATTATTGTGTTCCTAATAAGAATTATTTCTTGACTTTTTTCTTTGATATTACTCTCTTCGAGAAAAACATTTAATTGAGAATTTTCTTTATAGGTTTTTAAATATGAAACAGGCGATTTTTCAAAAAATCTTTTTATAAATTCTTTTAAAATAGAATTGAATCTCTTATCCCAATATCTACATGTAGTTAAAGTATAAATTTCCTCATTTTGATAATTTATATCTTTTAAAATTGTACATAAAACTGAATTTTCATATATTAAAGCACCACTATTAGAGTTATTTCTTTTAAGAATGTCGTATTGATCAAAATCTAAAATATTTCTCATTAAGGGAGATTGATTTGATCTTATGAAATTAACTATTTTTAATATATTTTGTTTATTAATGTTTTGGAATTCATTAATTAATGTATAAGAATTGGTATTTTGATTTGTAGGTTTATTTAGATCAGAACCATCCCAAAGGATTATCTCTCCTAATGGTTGAAAACCTAATTCTCTTGAGTTTGATATGAGGTCAACATTATTTATATCTGAATTAATTATCCAACTTGAAGTTTTGATTTCTTTTATTGAGATAGATTTTTTTATCAATCCTAAAATTAATTGTTTATCTGTTAATGAACACTTGCTATTAATCAACTTGGGCTTAGATATTTTTAAGCAAGTCTCTTTTTTGTTTAAAGGAAAAATATTCAAATAACCAATAATTTCGTTTCCATATATAGCAATTATGCATTTATTTTTATTTTTCTTAAGATTATTCAAGAAGATTTTTAAGTCATCAAAGGTATTTATAATTGCCATCTTTAAAAACCAATTATTCAATTCCTTATTTTTAATATCTATTAAAAGATTAATGTGCCGTATATGGAGTTCTTCAAAAGTTACTTCCATTCCTATTTTAGATTGAAAAGAATAAGAGGTATCTTTTTTCATTTACTTTTTTTCTCTTATTAATACTATAGGGGTTTTTTCATCTGCATTGCCAGCTGGATTAGATAATAAATTTCTTTTGAGTATTTTATTTACTTTTTTATTTGAACTTGCTAAGACTTTCACACCTCCAAGATCATTAACATCGACAACAGCAACATCTATTTTTAGATAGTTTGAGACCTCCTTACAAAATAAATCCGCATTGAGAGGACCCATAACTATACTCTTGTCGTAAGGTGCAACCGTGCCGCTTATATCATCAATGAGGGATGATTCTGAACCAGTTAACCTATAAAACATACCTTTAATCCCAACTAATTTGAAGAGACATCCAACAAATAGTGCTAAGGTTATTCTAGTGACTCCGATTCTATTTATTAATAATTGCATGCCGCAAGCTGTTGCGAGACTGCTTGTAGGGTGAAAAAAATAACATAAAGCTTTCGAAAATAAACTATGTTCTAAGTTTTGAGGTGAAATATATCTATTTTGCATAATCGCTAGCGGACTCTCACCAATAGTTAAAATATCATTTTTTTCTACAATTCCTTTGCTGTATTTAATCACAGTATTTACTGGGTTATCAAAGCAACCAAGTAAATCAGTTTTAATAGCAAAAGCTTTATATTTATTATTTATTGGAATTTCAAAAACTTGTTTCGGACTTTGTTTTTGACCATCTAAATTAATTAAGAAACAATCCTTATTATTTGAAATACCAAAATGTCCATAGTTCTCCCAAAATATTTTTAACCAAAGATATTTAATTTTTTTTCTAAAATTATTATTGCTAAATTTATATATGATTCTTACAAATAATTCTGAATTTGACTTGATAATTGTTGTTGGCCAGTAATTATTTAAATTCTTAATTTTATTATTTTCATATATATAAATATCTTCTTGATAATTAAAATTTTGGCAATATTCGTTACCTTTACTTTTAAAAAAATCTAATTCAAAATTTATATTAGATACCATCGTCTCTTTGGTTTTACTTTTATTAGTTATTTTTAAATCAATAATTAATTCGCTTAAACCATCCTTTTTTTTGATTTTGTAATTTATAGGTATCAGATTTAACATTGATTTGGGTGAGTTTTTAATATACAAATCTGAAAGAATTAAAAATATTAAAAGAACTAAGAGGATATTTATTAATATCATTTTTTAAAATTAATTTTTGTTTTTATCTTTTTTTTCAGAAATTATACTGTTGTATTCATTAAAACTTTCCACAGAAAATGACGTATCTTCTATATCAATTCCCTTTAGTTCGCCTATAACTTTGTTTAATTCATCTATATTAATCATTCCATTTTTATCATATTGCACTTCTCCATCACTATTTAAAATAATGGTTTGTGGAATTAATCCGTTCCAATAATAATTAGGTTCACTTCTTAGATCAGACTTTTCTTTATCCTGTAATTCATCACTAGCTAGAGCAATGATATCTATATTATTTCTCCATATCAAATCTAAACCGGATATTATCGGAGCCATAGCTTTACTATCTGAGCTGTCGTCAAGATAAAAAAATAAAACTGCGACTCTTTTATTTTTTAATGATTCCTTAAGAGTTGTCTGAGATGGAACTATAGCCCCATTACCTGCATATATAGGGAAGATGTTGCCATCGTAACTATTAGAATCTCTAGAGGCATTTGCTTTATATGGACTCAAAAAAATTAATACTACTAGGATCCATTGAACTATTTTCATTAAAGTTTAAAAACTTACTTTGAACTTGATCTTCCTAATCCTTGAAGGATTCCTTTCCCAAC
>MWOQ01000188.1 GCA_002026145.1 Prochlorococcus sp. HOT208_60m_813L03
AAGTAGCATCTTTAATTTCTGGAAATAATATTGAACTGCTTTTTACACCTCATTTGGTTCCAATTTCAAGGGGTATGCATTCGACTATATATGGGAGATTAAGAGATCCAGGATTAACTTCTGATGATTGCAGAATTCTTTTGGATAATTATTATAGAAATTTCAAAAATATTAAAGTATTACCCGTTGATACATACCCTTCAACAAAATGGGTTAAAAATACAAACCAAATTTTTCTTTCTGTTAAAGTTGATATTCGAAATGGAAGGATTATTATTTTGTCTGTGATTGATAATTTGTTAAAAGGACAGATTGGGCAAGCAATTCAAAATTTAAATATTATGAGTGGATTTTCAATGGATGACGGCCTTGAGTTAACTAATAATTTTCCATAAAATTACTTCTTATCAAAAAACCAGCATGAGAAATTGATTGAGGTAAAATTTTATGCTCAAGGATCTGTATTCTTTTAGAAAGTGATTCAATATCATCATCATCTCTGATTGACAATGCAGCTTGCATTATCAAAGAACCACTATCTACCTCCTCTTCAACAAAATGTACTGAACAACCAGTTATTTTTGAACCATTTAATATAGAGTCATTGATCGCTGTTCCCCCCTTATATGCAGGAAGTAATGATGGATGAATATTAATAATTTTATTCTTAAACTTATTGATAAAAAAGGGAGTGACAATTTTCATCCAGCCTGCCATTACAATAAGTTCAACATCGAATTTATTTAAAGTATTTATAATTTCTAATTCAAATAGTTCTTTTTGCGAAAAGTCTTTGCCTCTTATTATTTTGTAAGGGATTTGTACACTTTCAGCTCTTCTTATACAACCTGCATCGTCTTTGTTAGTAATAAGAACTTTTATATCTATATCTAATTCTCTTTTTTTTGAAAGATTAATTAACTCCTGAAAGTTTGTTCCTTTCCCAGAAGCAAGTACACCTATTTTTAATTTTGGGGTAAATCTTCTAAATTCTGATATCTCAGGCGAAATTATGTAATTAAATGATTTATCCAAAGTTTTTTTATCCAATGATAAATTCATATGCAATAAAAAAAAACCTCCAATCTAAATATTTATATTCAAAAACATATTTATTTGAAGATAAAAATTTAAACAAATTTAAATGATTCAAATCTATGTACTATTCATATAGATATAATTAATTAATATATAAAGGAAACAAATATATAAAATGAATGGAGAATTAAGCTCTTGGGATAAATTTTGTAATTATCTTTGGTTCGATAATAAATTAAATATTTGGTTAGACATAAGCAAAATTAATTTCACTACTAAAGAGATAAAAAATTTAGAAGAAAAATTTATAGATGTATTTTCATCAATAAATGAATTAGAAAATGGTGCAATCTCAAATATTGATGAAAATAGACAAGTTGGTCATTATTGGCTTAGAAATCCGTCAATTTCGCCATCTTCAAAAATTGGAGAGGAGATTAGCGCAGATATTAATACAATCTCTGAATTTGGAAAACAAATTTTAAATGGAGATATCAAGAATAAGAATAATCAGAACTATACTGATGTTCTATGGATAGGAATTGGTGGAAGTGGTTTAGGACCATTACTTATTACAGAGTCTTTGCAAAAGTGTTCTAAAGGCTTAAATTTTTCTTATATCGATAACGTTGATCCTTTTTTAATTAGCGAAAAGTTAGAAGAATTATCTGAAAAATTATCCACAACATTATTTGTAGTAGTAAGCAAATCAGGTGGCACACCTGAACCTAAAATTGCTATGGAAATTATTAAATGTCATTGCGAAAACAATTCTCTCGAATGGAATTCTAATGCTATAGCTATAACAATGAAAGATAGTAAGTTATTTAAGAAGGCTACTTCTGAAAATTGGTTAAAAATATTTAATTTACAAGATTGGGTTGGAGGAAGAACTAGTATTACAAGCTCTGTGGGATTACTCCCATTATCTCTAATTAATGAAAATATATTTGATTTTATTAGAGGTGCATCATTAATGGATGAAGCCACACGAACAAGTGATTTTAAAAATAATCCCGCAGCATTATTATCATCTGCATGGTATTTAACTGGAGATGGCGTTGGGAAGAGAGATATGGTCGTATTACCTTATAGGGATAGGTTACAGGTATTTAGTAAATATCTACAGCAATTAGTAATGGAATCATTAGGTAAGAAATTTAATAGGAATGGTGAAGTAGTTAATCAAGGTATTTCAGTTTTTGGTAACAAAGGATCTACAGATCAACATGCTTATGTTCAGCAACTGAGAGATGGGATTGATAATTTCTTTTGTATTTTTATTGAATTATTAGATTCTCCATCTACAAATATTTTTGATGAAAAAGATAATCCGAAAGAATATCTTTCTGGTTTTTTGCAAGGAACAAGGTCCGCACTCTCTAGTGAGAACAGACAAAGTATAACTATCACATTAGAAAAATTAAATTGTTTTTCACTAGGTGCCTTAATCGCATTATTTGAGAGAGCTGTATCCTTCTACGCTGAATTAGTAAATATAAATGCATATGATCAACCTGGAGTTGAAGCTGGAAAGAAAGCAGCCGCAAATATTATTGAGTATCAGCAAAAAGTAACTAATTTATTAGATGAAGGAGGAGAATATTCTATAAAAGACATAACTTCATTATTTGATAATTCAGTAAATGAACCTATATTTTTTATACTCCGTGAAATGTGTTTCGGAAATGATGATTATTTGGTTAGGGGCGATTGGTCAAATCCAAATTCATTATTTATTAAAAAAGCAAATACTTAAACAACAATATTCATAATTTTTCCTTTAACAAAAATTATTTTTCTTATTTTCTTATCTTGAGTCCATTTTAATATGTTAGGTCTTTTAAGAGTCAATTCTTTAATTTGATTTTCATTTATTTCATTATTAATTTTTACTTTGTCTCTCACTTTCCCATTAACTTGTATTACTAGTTCATATGAATCTTCCTTTAGTGCTTCGGCATTAAATGAAGGCCAGTATTCTAAATGCACGGATTTTTTAAATCCTATAAGATGCCATATTTCTTCTGCAATATGAGGTGCAAATGGAGCCAACAAAATACAAAATGTTTTTAAAGCGTCTATTTTTAAATCATTGTTTACGTCATTAATTAAATTAGATAATGAATTATAAAACTTCATTAGTTCTGAAATCGCGGTATTAAATTGGTTATTTAATATGTCATTCGAAATTTCTTTTATGGCTATATTCATTGACTTTATTAAACTTTTTTCTTTATCTGGATAGGATTTTCTTTTACTATTTATATCTTTTGCACAATTTATATAAAGCTTCCAAATCCTGCTTAAAAATCTAAATTGTCCTTCAACATCTGTATCTCCCCATTCTAAATCTTTTTCTGGCGGTGCTTTAAATAATATAAACATTCTTGCTGTGTCTGCTCCATATTTTTTAATTACTGATTCAGGGTCTATTCCATTATATTTTGACTTAGACATCTTCTCGAAAAGAACTTCGAGTTTTGTATTGTCAATTGGATCTGTAGGATTTGATAGGTCATTAATATCGGAAGGAGAAACATATTTACCCGTTTTATTGTTTTTATAGGCTGCGGCCTGAACCATTCCTTGCGTTAATAGTTTTTTAAATGGTTCATCAATTTCAAATAGTTCATTATCCCGCAAAGCTTTAGTGAAAAATCTTGCATATAACAAATGCAATATTGCATGCTCTACTCCTCCGACATATTGATCTACAGGCAGCCACTTATTAATTTCAATCTTTTCAAATGGCTTATTTGAACATTTTGATGATGGATATCTTAAAAAATACCATGATGAACACATAAAAGTGTCCATAGTATCAGTTTCTTTTCTTGCTGCTATTCCACATTTTGGACATGTTGTATTTATCCAGTAATTATTATCGCCTAGAGCATTAATCTTGTTAGCCGAGATATCTATATCTTTTGGTAATGCAACAGGTAAATCTGATTGGTTTAAAGGAACAGAACCACATTTTTTGCAATTAACGATGGGAATCGGACATCCCCAATATCTTTGTCTAGATATTAACCAATCTCTTAAACGATATTGAATGGCTAATTCTACAG
>MWOQ01000189.1 GCA_002026145.1 Prochlorococcus sp. HOT208_60m_813L03
AAAAATCATATGTTCTAGAAAATGAGCAGTGCCATTTTTATCAACATCCTCAAATGAAGAACCTGCTTTGCACCAAATATCAATGCTTATAAGCGGCAATTCTTTATTGTCCACAAAAACACATCTAGTTTTGCTTGAATGGATGTAGTAGTTAACATCTCCTACTTTCATTTCGGTTCTCTCTTTAAATTCTATTTTGGTACTTTTTAGCCTTGTTGTCTGAATCTTTAACTAAAACAAAATTAACTGACCCTCTTATTTTGGATTTGTTACAAAATATTAGAGAGCATAGATCCATGCTTGAGGACCTTAAGATTATAAAAATTGATCCAAAACTAACTAATATAATATCTAAAGAAATTGGCAGAGAACTTTATATTGAAAATGAATTTCATAAAGCAAAAGGTTTTAGAAAGTTACATATTGAAGTAGCAGAATTTTCAAAGAATCTTAAAATTTTACACTGCGTTTTTTTTCCTGATCCAAAGTTTGATATCCCAATTTTTGGGATGGATTTGGTAAAAATAAATGATATTGTTTCTGCTGCCATTGTTGATTTATCCCCGGCATCACAAAACCAAGGTTTGAAATACGAAAAATTACTTTCTGAAGTTGATAAAAGTTCTTTTACCTCTTTGAGAGAGATTCCTAAATGGGGGGGGATTTTTTCTAATAATGTATTTTTTGCTTCCTTAAAAAGTAAATCTGAAAAAAATGATTTTTGTGGAGTTGTTGATCAATACCTCACTATTTTGATCAAATTAAGTAAGAGAGCTAAACAGGAAGTTAATGAAGAAATTATCCAAGAGAGAATAGATTTTCAAAAAAATTATTGTGTTCAACAAATGAAAAATGAGAAGACTAGCATGGTTTTATTAAAATATTTTGATGAAAAATGGGTCAATAACTACATAAAAACAGTACTCTTCGATTTTTAATGAAATTAAAAATATTAAAAAATTTATTTATTTATTTTTTATTATTTACACCAATATCTCTTGGTGTTATTTCCTGTTCTGGAAATAATAAAGCTAGTTCAAAATTTAAAGAGGAAATAACTTCAGATTTCATACCTCCTATCACAGCAGTTGCCGCACTTGGTCAACTTTCTCCTTCGGGAGAGATTAGACAATTGGCAGCTCCAATAAGTCAGTTTGGCTCTTCCCCCCGAATTGTCGAAATTTTAGTAAATGAAGGGGATTTCGTAAAAAAAGGTGATATCCTCGCAATCTTTGAAAATAAAGAAAAATTAATCGCTGATCTTGAAAGAAACGAAAATCTAATTAATGCTATTAACGAAGAAATTACCCTAAAGAAAGATCAAATTCAAAGGTATGAGTTGGCCTTGAACAAAGATGTATATTCTTTTGTAGAGTTTTCACAGAGAAAAGATGAATTATTAAAATTGCAAAAACAGAAAATAAACCTTATCGGAGATCAAAAAAACATCAAGATAGATCTATTTAATTCAAAACTAAGGAGTCCAATCGATGGTTTTATCCTTGGAATAAACACGAGAGTTGGTGAAAGGCCTCAAAATGAAGGGATTTTGGATATTGGTTCTAGTCAAAAAATGGAAGCTTTGATAGAGGTTTATGAATCTGACATCGATAGGGTCTTTATCTCTCAGAATGTTGAATTAAGTAGTGAGAATGGAGGTTTCCAAAAGAATCTTAAGGGAAAGGTGATTAGGATTAGTCCTCAGGTAAAACAAAGAAAAGTTCTATCGACTGATCCAACAGGGGATGCTGATTCACGAATTATCGAGGTACTAATAAAACTAGATCAAGATTCTATAGATATCGTTCAAAATTATGCAGGAATGAAAGTGATTGCAAAATTTATTCCCTAATGAGTTTTTCTTTTTTAAAATTTAGAAAAATACCATTAGCTTGGTTGTTATTAACAAGGCAACCATTAAGGTTAGCAGTTGCTATAGCTGGCATCAGTTTTGCAGGGATTTTGATGTTTATGCAATTAGGTTTTAGAGATGGTTTATTTGACACGAGCGTAACTATTCATAAACTTCTAGATGCCGATCTTGTTTTGATAAGTCCCAGATCAAAAAGTTCTATAAGCATGAGTGGATTCCCAAAAAGAAGATTAATTCAAACTCTCGCATTAGAGGATGTTGAAAAAACTGCTCCCGTTAATCTAAATTATTTACTTTGGAGAAATCCCGAAAATCTTAAAACTAGATCAATACTTGCATTAGGTTTTAATCCCTCCGATTCACTTCTTTTAGATGAGGGATTCTCAAAGAAAGCCTATAAATTGAGAAATCCATCAAGAGTTCTTTTTGACAAACTATCTAGACCTGAATTTGGACCGATTGAAGAATGGTTCTTATCTGAAAAAAAAGTTGAGACTGAGGTTGCTGGTAAAAGAGTAATTGTTGAGGGCCTTGTGGAGTTGGGACCATCTTTTGGCGCAGATGGTAATTTGATAACTAGTCGAGAAACCTTCTTAAGACTTTTTCCTGCTAATCCTCCTGGCAGTATAGAAATTGGTTTGGTAAAGCTAAAAAAAGGATCTGATCCTGAATTGATTTCAAGGATATTAAACAACTCACTCCCAAATGATGTTAGGGTTCTTACAAAAAATCAATTTATAGAATTTGAGAAGAATTATTGGAAAAATAGTACTGCAATAGGTTTTATATTTAGTTTGGGAGCATTAATGGGTTTCGTTGTAGGGTGTGTGGTTGTTTATCAAATTCTTTATAGTGATGTTACAGATCACCTCCCAGAGTACGCCACCTTATTGGCAATGGGCTATAGACTTAAGTCCCTTTTCTTTGTTGTAGCTAGAGAGGGGTTTTTGTTGGCATTGTTTGGTTATTTACCTGCTTATTTCTCTGGTCAAATACTTTACTCAGTTATAAGAAGTTCTACTAAACTCCCAATAATAATGGACGCAGACAAAACTATTTTAATTTTCGTATTAGTTTTAGTTATGTGTATGGGGTCCGCCGCTGTTGCGATGCGTAAATTAGTTGACGCTGATCCTGCCGAAATTTTTTAACAATTGAAGATAAATGGTTAAAGCTTATAAATCAAAAAATAAATTTAAAAACCTTAAAACAGTCTCAATAAATAATTTGAGTCACTTTTATGGAAAAAATGAGAATAAGAAACAAGTTCTTAATGACGTTAATTTAAATATTGACAAAGGAGAGTTGGTTCTTTTGAAAGGACCTTCTGGATGTGGTAAAACGACTCTCTTAACATTAATTGGTGCCTTGAGAACCTGTCAAAGTGGAGATTTAACGGTATTAAATAATCAGTTAAATGGAGCATCAAGGAAAACTCGTCAGATTCTTAGAAGAAGTATTGGAATGATTTTTCAAGGTCATAATCTTCTGAGATGTTTAACAGCAGAACAAAATGTTCAGATGGGCGCCGATTTATTAAAAGGTTTAACATATTTGCAAAGACGTGAAATAGCACGGAATTGGTTGTCAGCAGTAGGATTAGAAGAACATCATAAAAAGTTGCCAAATGACTTATCTGGAGGGCAGAAACAGAGAGTTGCAATTGCTCGAGCTTTATCTGCTAATCCAAAACTTTTATTAGCTGATGAGCCGACTTCTGCTTTAGATAGTGTCACAGGAAGAGAAATAGTAACCCTTTTAAGGAAACTAGCAAAAGAGCAAAATTGTTCCGTACTTATGGTGACGCATGATCCAAGAATTTCTGATATGGCTGATAGGATATTAAATATGGAAGATGGTAAAATATATAGTGCTCATAGTGAGCTAATATAATTAAAAGTTAAAAATTTTATGTCTAAGAGAAGGAATCTAAAAAAAGAAAAGCAGGAACGTAATAGAGCCTATGCTAGAAAATTCAAAAAAAGGAAATTAAGAACTGATGGAAGACCTGATGGTGGAAACGTTACAGGCACGGCAAATAATGGCGGGGCAGCTGATTAGGGAATATCTTTTATTTTTATTTTTGTGTTTAATATACCATGCATATTTAAGACATAATCATGAATGTAAGTATTGTTATACCGACTTACAATAGATTACCTATATTAAAGAAATGTCTATTTGCGCTTGAGAATCAAAAGTTAAATACAAATATCAGTAATTATGAAGTAATAGTAGTTGATGATGGATCAACTGATGGTACAACCTCATGGATAAATAAAAACAAAGCTAATCTCCCACACGTTATTCTATTTCAGCAAGAACATGGTGGGCCTGCACTTGGAAGAAATCTGGGTGTAATTAAATCAAAATATGAAATTATTATATTTATTGATAGTGATCTTATTGTTTTAGACAATTTTATAAATTGCCACGTAGATAAATTACTTGCCTCTTGGAGAAAAAATGATAAAAAATGTTTTACCTATGGCTCGGTAGTCAATACATCTAATTTTCTAAATCCTCAGAGTGAAAAACATAAAATAATGGACACTTCTTTTGCATACTTTGCTACTGGGAATGTAGCAATATCAAAAGAATTGATTTTAAGTGTGGGATTATTTGATACTTCTTTTAGTCTTTACGGTTGGGAGGATTTAGAACTTGGAGAAAGATTAAAAAAAATTGGGACAAAATTAATTAAATGCTCAAATGCAGTAGGTTTTCATTGGCATCCGCCATTTAATTGCGAACAAATAGATTCATTAATAGCTCAAGAAAAAGAGAGAGCAAAAATGGCTTTAGTATTTTATAAGAAACACCCAAATTTAAGGGTTAGATTTATGATTCAATTTACTCCTCTCCATAATTTACTTTGGCATATTCTTTGCTTGGGAGGCCTAATTAGTGTTGATAGAATCCTTCCTTTATTAAGATTCCTAGTAAATATGAGAAGCAATAGACTTGCACTTGAGATATTTAGGATCCCTCTAAATATGATATACATTAAAGAGTTAACCAAATCAAGATAAAAAACTTTTAGAAATACACATCACTTGCTAGGATGTTTGAAGTAAATTTCACACATCTGACAGTTTCGGGTGAATTATTAATATTAATTCCCCGTCGGATGGAGGCTAACCCGAAACCCTTTTTAAATTATGGCTGTTGTATCACTATCAGAAATGATGGAGGCTGGTGCTCATTTTGGGCATCAAACTAGACGTTGGAATCCCAAGATGTCTAAGTATATATATTGCGCGAGAAATGGAGTTCATATTATTGATCTCGTAAAAACAGCATTGTGTATGAACAATGCATATAAATGGACGCGAAATGCGGCAAAAAGTGGCAAACGCTTCCTATTTGTCGGTACAAAAAAACAAGCATCAGATGTAGTAGCTCAGGAAGCTACACGCTGTGGTGCTGCATATGTAAATCAAAGATGGCTTGGTGGGATGTTGACTAATTGGACAACAATGAAAGCTAGGATTGAAAGATTAAAGGATCTAGAAAGAATGGAAAGTAGTGGTTCAATAGCAATGAGGCCTAAAAAAGAAGCTGCTGTATTAAGGAGAGAACTTGAAAGATTACAAAAATACTTAGGTGGACTTAAGGGTATGAGAAGATTACCAGATGTAGTTGTATTGGTTGATCAGAGAAGAGAATCTAATGCAGTATTAGAAGCTAGAAAATTAGATATCTCACTAGTATCAATGTTGGATACAAATTGCGATCCGGATTTGTGTGAAGTTCCCATTCCTTGTAATGATGATGCCGTTAGATCCGTGCAACTTATTTTAGGAAGACTTGCAGATGCCATAAATGAGGGTAGAAAGGGCTCTAATGCCGAAAGAAAAAATTAAATTCTAATTTAAAACTTACTATTCACTATTTTTTATTATTTCAAATGGGAAACATTACAGCAAAACTTGTAAAAGATCTTAGAGACAAAACTGGCGCAGGAATGATGGACTGCAAAAAAGCACTCAACGAAACTGAAGGGAATATAGATAAAGCTTTGGAATGGTTAAGAAAAAAAGGCATAGCTAGTGCCGAAAAGAAATCGGGAAGAGTAGCGGCCGAAGGGTCAATTGGCAGTTATATTCATACTGGTTCAAGAGTCGGAGTTTTACTAGAGTTAAATTGTGAAACTGATTTCGTTGCTAGAGGTGATATATTCCAATCTCTGTTGAAGGATGTCTCAATGCAAGTAGCAGCATGCCCAAATGTTGAATATGTATCAATTGATGAAATACCAGAAGATGTTGTTGAAAAAGAAAAGCAGATTGAAATGGGTAGGGATGATTTATCTGGAAAACCAGAACAAATTAAAGAAAAAATAGTTGAAGGGAGAATAGCAAAAAGACTTAATGAGCTTGTTTTGCTTTCACAACCCTACATTAAAGATAGTTCTCTAACAGTTGAGGATCTTGTTAAACAAGCAGCTGCAAAAATTGGGGAAAATATCAAAGTAAGACGCTTTACAAGATATACATTGGGAGAAGGTATCGAAAAAAATCAGATGGACTTTGCTGAAGAAGTCGCATCAATGCAAACAAACTAGTCAATTGAATGATTTGAATAATTTCAATAATTACATAGATTTAGATAAAATTAACTCTCAATTAGAGAGAGCAGAAATACAAAAAAGAATATTAACTAGAAAAATCTTTAGGGAATATGAACTTTATCTTAATTTAGTAAGAGATCTACTTTTCATCTCTGTAGAAAAAGGTCTTAATCAAATATATAGTTATCCAACAATTAATGATAATTTTTTAAATAAAAATGAATTCTATAGTCTTTTTAAAAAAAAAATTAATAAATTAATACTAACGAATTTGCCATTTTTAACAGTAGAACAATTAAAGATAAATGAAATTGAAAAAAATATTAATAAGGAAATTAATCTTAATATTTTGGATATTTCCACAAAAATAAAGGATGATCAAAAAGAGAAATTTCAATATGAAGATGGTTTTCAATTAAAAGAACCCACTCAGTTAGAGATTACTGAAGACTTTTCAAATACTTCTGAATATTATCAAGCGCATAATTTTGAGAGATTCGTTTCACTTGATTTAGATAATAACCACCATAATAATGATTTATTTAAAAACAACATTTTTGAAAATTTAGGTGTTGAAAAACAATTTATTTCCTCCTTACTTGAATTAATAGGAGAAGAAAAGGTGGAAAAACAAAGATATCAAGAAAAAGAAAATAATAATCAAATAGATAATTTACCAAAAAATCAGTTTCTTAATAATTTTGATTTAATAGATAAGTCATTGGAAAATTTACTATTGAATCTTTCATATAATATTAACCAAGAATTATTCAAGGCAAATCTAATAAAAAAGATGATATCTAAAGATTCCTTTGATTACTTAGTAGGCAAAAATTTTATGATAAAACATCCATATCCTTTTGTTATTAATTTTGAATTAAACTTAAATCGGTCATCACTTGTAGGCAATAATTTTCCAAGCATTATTTTCTTCAATATATCTACTGTTGAGTTAGAGTTTAAAAATTTAAATCTTTCTATTCAAAGGAACAAAATAAATGAGCTAAAAAATCAATTTCAGCGTTTGATTAAAAAAGAGACATATTGGAGGCAAAAAGAAATAACTTTGAATAAGATACGTTGAAAAAATAACTCTTTTTTCAAATGTGACTATTAGCGGGAAAAATAATAAATTAATTAAAGATTGGATAAGACCCCTTCAAAAATCGCTTACTATTGAAACTGAAAACAAATTTATTAATACCTTAGGAAGAGAAAAATATTTTAATGATTATTTGCATGAATCTCTAAAAAAACTAGATAATCTAAATCTTTCAGACGAATATTTAAGTATATTTTATGAATTTTCTAAAAAATATAATGAATATAATAAATTAGATAAAAATCAAAGAAAAAGGTTAATTATAGATACAAGAAAAAATCTTTATAAACTAGGTAAAACTCTAGAAATAGAAAGTTCTAATAATATTTCTAATAATGTTTTTCTGACTAAAGCTGATGCAAGTTTGTCTTTTGATTCAGATATTTCATTAATAAAAAATGTAGGAAAAGTTAATAAAAATAAGCTTAATGAATTAGGGATATTTCATATAAAAGATCTAATTAATTATTTCCCACGAACATATTTAGACTATACGAATAGAGTCAAGATAATAAATTTAAAACCAGATAATTTATACACGTGCATCGCAAACGTTAAAAGATTTTATATTCATAAGAGTAAAAAAAATAGTAATTTATCCATAATGAATATTGTCGTTTTTGATGAGACGTCTTCAATAAAAGTTACAAAATTTTTTTTAGGAAGAAGATTTAGATCTTACTCCTTCTTCACATCTCAAAAATCTTTGTATACTCCTGGGATTAAATTAGCAATTTCCGGCAAGGTTAAATTGACAGAGTATGGCAAAACTTTTGTAGATCCCCAGATTGAAGTTCTTAAGGATAACAATGATAATTTTAATTTTTCAGGCAAAATATTACCCTTGTATTCATTAGGTGAGGCATTATCAAATATGAGTTTTATCAAACTTATGAAAAAGGTACTAATTTATGCAAAGCAATATCCAGAAATTTTAAATAAAAAACAACTTGATTCATTATCTTTATTATCAAAAGGAGAGTCTTTGATTAATATTCATTTTCCACCAACTGAAAAGGCACTTATTGAGTCAAAAAAACGTTTAGTTTTTGATGAGTTATTCTTACTTCAAATAAAGTTCCTACTTAGAAAAAGAAAGACGAATAAAAATGCAACTTCGCAACAATTACCTCAAAAGAAATCTTTATTAAAAGAATTTTTAAATACTTTTCCTTTTGAATTAACAAAATCTCAAGAAAATGTTTTAAATGAAATTAAGAAAGATTTATCTAGTCCCGTACCAATGTCTAGATTGCTTCAGGGAGATGTGGGAAGCGGTAAAACCATAATTGCAATAGCGTCTCTTTTACTTGTCATTGAAAAAAACTTGCAAGGTGCCTTTATGGTCCCAACTGAGGTATTGGCAGAACAGCATTATAAAAATTTATTAAAATATTTGAACCCCCTTTTAGTTTCTGTTGAGTTACTTACTGGGAACACTCCTCAAAAAAAGAGAAAAGAAATTTTCTCTAATTTGAACAATGGATTAGTTGATATCCTCGTAGGTACTCATGCATTATTTGAGGATAAAGTCATCTTTAATGCATTAGGGATGGTCGTAATTGATGAACAGCATAGATTTGGAGTTACACAAAGAAATAGATTACTAAATAAAGGAGAAAATACTAACTTGTTATCAATGACAGCAACACCAATTCCAAGAACACTTGCGCTTTCTATTTATGGAGATTTAGATGTAAGTCAAATTACAGAACTCCCTCCTGGGAGAGTTCCCATATCAACAAAAATAATTTCAGAAGATGATTTAACTAACTTGTTCAAGATTGTTGAAGACGAGATCAATAAGGGAAAGCAAGCTTATGTGATTTTGCCACTTATAGAAGATTCAGAAAAAATGAATTTAAGTTCCGCAAAGAAAACATTCAAACATTTATCAGAAGAGGTCTTTTTTAACAAAAAAGTTGGCTTATTACATGGCAAATTAAGTTCACAAGAAAAGAATGAAGTAATTAATTCTTTTTTAAAGAATGAAATTAATATATTGGTTTCAACCACAGTAATTGAGGTTGGCATTGATGTGCCTAACGCCACAATTATGATTATTTATAATTCGGACAGATTTGGTTTGTCCCAGTTACATCAATTAAGGGGGAGAGTTGGTAGAGGATCAACAAAATCTTTTTGTTATTTGGTAACACCCGATAAAAATGGATTAGAAAATAAAAGACTTTGTGTTTTGCAAAAATCTAACGATGGCTTTTATATTGCAGAAAAAGACTTGGAGCTTAGAGGACCAGGACAGATTTTAGGATATAGACAATCCGGATTGCCTGATTTTGTACTGGACAATTTACCTAACAATAAATTTCTTATTGATAAGGCTCGCGAAGAGGCTATTAAAATTGTTAGAGATGATCCTGATTTAAAAGAAAATATTGTTTTAAGGAATATACTTATTGATAATTCTGATAATAAATTCATTCATGATTTCTTAAATTGAATACTATCATTGTAATTCTTGATATATATGCCACTATAAATCAATTGCAAATTTCAATTGAAAATTTGGAATAAAATACCAATTAAAGATAATGGAGAAAAATTAATAGCTATACCTAGCTGCCTAAAGTTTTTAGATCCCCACCCTTACTCACATTTAGGAGCACCTTATAAAGATAAAACTTCTATTTGGAAATTAAGGGAGGAGGTAGTAAATAGATTAGTAAAAGCACATGATTATTTGATATCAAAGAGTAGTTTTAACCTTTTAATTTATGACAGTTGGCGACCTTTAGAAGTCCAGAAATTTATGTTTAAAAGAGCAATTTTATTAGAGTGTGAAAAATCTGATATTGATATTTCATTTGAAAATATAAAATCTTATCCAACTATTTTAAAAAAAGTTGAAAAATTTTGGGCATATCCTTCTTATGACACTAGATGTCCTCCCCCACATTCCACAGGTGGTGCATTAGATGTTTGTTTATCAGATAAAGACGGAAATCTTGTTGAAATGGGAAGTATGGTTGATCAAATGGATGAGACCTCAAATCCTAATTTTTATGCAAACATAAAGAATGAAGAAGCAATTATTTGGAATAGTAGAAGAAATTTATTAAGGGAAATTATGACTAAATTCGGATTTGCTCAACATCCTAATGAATGGTGGCATTTTAGTTATGGTGATCAGCTATGGGCTTGGAAAAATAAAAAAGCAAATGCCCTTTATGGAAAAATTTAAATTCTATTGATTTTTATTTAGTAAATTCAATATATAATTTTCATCTTGAGTATTTATAAAATCTCCGAAATCCAAATCCAAATTACTCTTCCAATTATCAAATAATGGCTGAAGAGTTTTTTCTAAATCGTTAAGTTCCATTTTTTGTAAGAATGGTTTAGCTAGTCTTTGTAGATTTTTACTCCCCCCCAACCATAATTGGTATTTGTTTTGCCCACTTCCAACAAGTGCTAATTCGGCCATATAAGGCCTGGTACATCCATTCGGACATCCTGTCATTCTGAATAATATTGTCTTTTGAATTTTTAGATCTAAGAGTAAATTTTCAATCCTTTTTAATACATCAGGTAATATTCTTTCAGCTTCAGTCATCGCAAGACCACATAGAGGTAATGCAGGACAAGCTAAAGCATGTCTTTGTATTTCATTAATGTTTTCTAAATTTTCGTATCCAATTTTTGATAGAGTTTTTTGAATTTCACCTTTGTTTTTATTGGCGATATTACAAAGTAAAATATCTTGATTAGGTGTGAGTCTTAAATCTAAATTAAATTTTTTAACAATTCTTGTGATGGTATTCTTCTTCTCTCCAGATAATCTCCCTGATAATAATGGTAAACCTACGAAATAGGAGGTTTTATTTTGTTTATGCCAACCTAGGTAATCAATAAGAACCTTATCAGGTTCTTTTCTGATTTTTTTAATTTCTTTTTTGAAATACTTATCAGAAAGTATCTTTTTGAACCACTTGATACCTTTTCTATGAAGAAGATATTTCATTCTCGAATTTTTTCTTGATTTCCTATCACCATAATCTCTTTGAATAGCCACAATGCTTTGAATTAATTCATAAACATCAGGTTCTTCAACATATCCAAGAGGATCTGCAATTCTGGCAAAGGTCTCTTCATTATTATGTGTGCGACCCATACCACCTCCAACATAGAAGTTACACCCTTCTAAGTTTCCATCTTTAGAAGTAAAGGCAACTATTCCTATGTCATTGGTAAGAAGATCAACAGAATTGTCCCCAGGAACTGTTACGGCACATTTGAATTTTCTCGGTAAATAAGTTGAACCATAAAGAGGCTCATCTTTTATCCCACTAAAAACATTATCTTTGAATTGGAGCTTCCTAATTGCTTCAATATCTTTGTCAGGCTTTATGGTGTACTCTAAATCTCCATCAGCCCAAAGCTCTAAAAAAGTCCCTTGGCCAGCCATTGGGGTGAGAAGATCTGCAACTTTTTTTGCCAATGCTCTTGCAATTTTATAATCTGGCGAATCAAATGGAGCCGCAGGGGCCATAACGTTTCTATTTATATCTCCACATGCAGCTAATGTGGAACCCATCGAATTTACTATTGTTTGAATTACTTTCTTTAGGTTCTCCTTTCTAATTCCATGCATTTGAAAGGCTTGTCTAGTAGTGGCCCTAAGTGTTCCATTACCTAGTTTGTCGGATAATTCATCTAATGCTAAAAATAATTCCCCAGGAACTTCACCGCCAGGATTTCTTAACCTAAGCATCATTTGCCAATCTTTACTTTTGCCAGGCCTTCTATTTTCCCTGTTGTCTTGTTGATAACTACCATGAAATTTTAATAATTGAACTGCATCATTAGTAAAATGATCACTCTCATTGACTAATTCCGTAGCAAGTGGTTCTTTAAGAAATTGGCTACTTTTTTTAAAATTTTCAAATTTAGAAACTTCTAGTCCATTTGCTAAACAAACAGTTTCTTCCTTGTTAGGATCTTTCTTCTTTTTTACTTTCTCAACCTTGATCAAAGGACCAAAAAATATCTCTTTTTATACATTAGCGAAAAGCTTATTTAACTGGTAGTAAATTATAGTAAGTGAAGTCATATTTTTTTCTTGTCTAAATATTTACTTGAGATAGGAACAGAAGAGTTGCCCGCAAAATTTTCTCATTCTGTTCTAGCGCAATTTAAATCTCTAATAGAATTTGAATTGGATAAAAAATTAATCAAATTTGAAACTATAGTTGTTACCTCAACACCAAGGAGGATAGTTCTACTTCTAGAAGGTTTAGTTGATTATGCAGAAGATAAGATAATAGAAAGAAAAGGGCCTAAAGCGAATTCAGCTTATTTAAATGGATGTCCTACTAATGCTGCTTTAGGATTTGCTAATAGCTTAGATATAGATGTAGGTGAGCTAGAAATAAAAAATACAGAAAAAGGCGATTTTGTATTTGGAAAGAAAATTGAGAAAGGACTATCAACAAAAATTTCATTGTCTTCAATTATCCCAAAATTAGTAAAGAGTCTTCAAGGGCCTCGATTTATGAAATGGGGGTCTGGGAACATAAAATTTTCAAGACCTATTAGGTGGATTGCCTCTATCTATAATGATGAAATTCTTGATTTTGAATTTGATGAATGTGATCCAAAGATCAAAATAAGTAATAAATCAAAAAGTCATAGGCTAATCAATGAAGTTTTAGAAGTTCAGAATCCTGATGATTTTTTTGAATTATTGAAACGAAATAGAGTATTAGCTATTCGAGAAGAAAGAAAAGAAAAAATTGAAAGTTTAATAAATCAGGCTTCTAAATCATTAAATCTGAAACCTGACCTTTCAGAAGGGTTGCTAAATGAACTTACTGATCTAGTTGAATGGCCAGACTTAATTATTGGCAAATTTAATGATGAATTTCTTGATCTTCCGGTTGAAGTTCTTTCAACAGTCATGAAAAGTCATCAGAGGTACGTTCCTCTCTTATTGAAAAATAAAAGTTTTTCAAAACTAGATTTAAGCTCTGAAAAAAATATTAGTACAACTTTTTGCGTTATTTCAAATGGTCTTGAAGAATCAAATAATAATATTGCCAAAGGTAATGAGAAAGTATTGAGGGCAAGGTTTTCAGATGCAAAGTTTTTCGTAGAAAGTGACAAAAAAGTTGCTTCAATCGAAAGAAATGAAAAGCTTAAATCTGTTTCCTATTTAAAAGGACTTGGAAATATATTTCAGAGGGTAGAAAGGATAGAGGAAGTTACTAAAAAAATCCTTAAATTTTTAAATGATAAGTCTTTAGAAGAAAAAAAAATAATAGAAGCTGCTAAATACTGTAAAAACGACTTATGTAGCGAGATTGTTTTCGAATTTCCTGAGCTGCAAGGAATAATGGGGGGTAAATATCTTAAATATGAAGGATTTAGTGAGGATGTTTGCTTGGCTGTCGCTGAACATTATTTACCTTCTTTTTATAAAGATGCTTTGCCTTCCACAAAATATGGTGCAATAGTTTCCATAGCAGATAAGATCGAAACTTTAATAAGTATATTTATTTCTGGTAAGCGTCCAAGCGGATCATCTGATCCTTATGCCTTAAGAAGAAATTTGAATGGAGTGATTAAAATAATTTGGGATTATGAACTTGATGTACCTTTAGATAAATTATTTAGGGAACTTATTGATTTTTGGAAAATAACATTTCCGAATTTAAACTTCTCAAGAGAAACAGTATTTAATGATTTAAATGAATTTTTAGTTCAAAGAATTGTTAGTCATCTAGAAGAAATATCACTAAGTAAAGAATTAATAAAGGCCCTTTGCTCTTCTGATGAACTATCTCAAAAAAGAGTATTGAATATTGTCGACCTTAAAAATAGGATTAAATCTATTGTTAATTTTAACAAAAAGGGTAATTTTGTTGAAATCCAGAAGGTAATTACTAGGGTAAGCAAATTAGCAAATAATAGTGATCTTTCAAGAGACGTTCTCTCAAGAAAAAATTTTGTAAATATAAAACTTTTTGAAAAAGATTGTGAATTGAAAGTTTTTGAATTTATTGGAGAATTAGAAAAACTTTTTTCGGAAGATTATTCCAATTATTTGGAACTTCTAAATTTGTTTGAGATTAATGTAAACATTATCAAGGATTTATTTGATAATGAAAAGGGAGTCCTAATAATGTCAGAAGATTTAAAAATAAGAAATAATAGACTCAATTTGTTGAGCTTAATTAGAAATTATTCTCTAAAAATAGTCGACTTTACACTTTTGAACTCTTAACTTTAATGCCACCCTTTATTGAATAATTTTCTAGCATTTTTTCTACTTCTTTATTTTCCCTAACAGCACTATCAACGGGTTTATATTTTAGAGGTGCTAGGGCTTTCCCTCTTAAAATCGAACCTAGTGTAAGCATTGTAATTTTAAGTTGCTGTAATGGTTTCATGGAGACAACTCTTTTATATAAGTAACTATCAAAAGTAAGTCTTTGTACATCCATGTCATCACACATCTCAACAAAGGCTTCTCTAGCAGAATCATTTCTGTAGAAAATATTTTGAAGGATTTCTAGCACCTTATAAGTTGTGCCATATTTTTTATCCCATTTTTTAAGATAGTTTTTTAAATCTTTTTCTGATGGAATTACTTGACCGTTTTTTGATGCTTCAACAATTTCTTCAGCACACATTCTTCCGCTTTTTGCAGCAAAATAAATACCCTCTCCAGAACTTTTTGTAACATAACCAGCTGCATCACCAACCAATGCCATTCTACCAACTACTCTTCTTGGCCTTGGATGCTCAGGAATAGGGTGAGCTTCTACCTTTATTACTTCACCATTAACAAGTCTTTTCTTTGCCCTATTTCTTACACCCTCTTGAAGTCCTTTAATTAATGATTGATTCTTTTGCATGGTTCCAGTGCCCACAGCAACATGATCATATTTAGGAAATACCCACCCATAAAAATCAGGAGAAACATCAGTTCCGACATACATTTCAGCAAGATCTTCGTAGTAACTCATTTCTTCTTTAGGCAATTTAATTCTTTCCTGAAATGCTATGGCAACTTTGTAATCTCCTGCATCCATTGCTTTTGCGACTCTGCTATTGGCTCCATCAGCTCCGATTAAGAGGTCAACAGTAAGCTCTTTGAGTTCCCCTTTTTTATCTCCGTTCGTAAAATCTGAGTAGGAAAGCTTATATGGCCCTTGATTATTATCGCCAGTATCAATAGAAGTAACTAATCCATTTATTAATGTAGCACCAAGATCTGATGCTCTATTGCGCATAAAGGCATCCATAACTTCTCTTCTACACATCCCAATAAACTCATTATCACTTTTCCCATAAACTCTATCTAAGCTTATATCTACCTCTCTATTTGATGGAGATATCATTCTCATATGCCTTACTTTTCTATCAATAATTGATTCAGGTAAATCAAATTCTTCTACCATGCAAAGTGGAATTGCTCCTCCGCATGGCTTTGCATTATCTAATTTTCTCTCGAAGAGCCAAGTTTTTATTCCAGCTTTAGCAAGTATTTCTGCCGCACATGAACCACTTGGACCTCCACCAATAACAGCTACCCTCAACATATGAAAAAAAAATAATACTGTATATAAAAACTACATCTTTTTTGCTTATAAAAGTGCTTTTCTTAAAATAATAGTTAATATCGAAATATCTTTTCCAAATCCACTTCTAAATATTGGAACTAAACAAAGATATCGATCAATTTGATATACCACTTGCCAAAAGAACTTACTTAAACAAGCTAAATTCAACATTATTAAAAAAATTATTAATTTTTTCTCCATTTCTTTTCCTTGTCTTTTCAGTGGCTGCATTGCAATTTATTAGAAATTTAGAATTAATACCTCTTAATAATCTCAAATTTGAGGTTAAAAGAAATCATGATGCCAGAATTTTGGGCCATCTTCCCTATAAGGAAACTCCTAAAGAGAAACTAGTTTTAATTGAGCCTAATATTGAAGTCCATATGGATATGCGCGATTCTCTACTAAGGATGAGAGAAGAAGCCAAAAAGGATGGGATCTATTTGGTCTTCTTGAGTGGTTATAGATCAATAAATTTGCAAAACGATATCTTTTTTTCTTTAAAATCTATTAGAAATCAAGAGGCGGCAGAAAGAGCTAGAGTTTCAGCTCCTCCAGGATATTCTGAACATAGTACGGGTTTCGCAATCGATATTGGTGATGCTACTCAAAGAGAGACAGACTTTGAAACCGACTTCGAAAATACTGACGCCTTTAGATGGCTCATAAAAAATGCAGCTAAGTTTCACTTTAAGTTATCGTTCAACAAAGATAATAGATATATAGATTACGAACCCTGGCATTGGAGATATGAGGGATCAATTGAAGCATTAAAAGTTTTTGAAAGCGCAAATAGAAAATTATAAATCTAATTGATTGATTTAATTATTCAATTAGATTATATTTTTCAAAGTCTTAAAGAGAAAATTCTCATAATAAGCATACTTTGAGTTAGCCTTAATAAAGTCAATCTACTATTTATATAAATTCTATAAATGTCATCTTCGATAAAAGAAATTAGAAATGTTGCAATTATTGCTCACGTAGATCATGGGAAGACAACACTTGTAGATGCATTGTTATCTCAATCAGGAATATTTAGAGACAATGAAGTTATTCCTACATGTGTAATGGATTCAAATGATCTTGAGAGAGAAAGGGGGATAACAATTCTCTCAAAAAATACTGCAGTTAACTACAAAGAGACCAGAATTAATATTATAGATACACCTGGACATGCTGATTTTGGAGGAGAAGTTGAAAGGGTTTTGGGAATGGTTGATGGTTGTCTGCTTATTGTTGATGCAAATGAGGGACCTATGCCTCAAACAAGATTTGTTTTAAAAAAAGCATTAGAAAAAGGACTTAGGCCTATAGTTTTTGTAAATAAAATTGATAGACCACGAGTAGTACCAGAAATAGCAATTGATAAGGTACTTGATTTGTTTTTGGAGTTAGGAGCTGATGATGATCAATGTGATTTCCCTTATCTTTTTGGTAGTGGCTTATCTGGTTTCGCAAAAGAAGAGATGGAATCTAAAAGTGACAATATGATGCCTCTCTTTGAAGCTATTATCAGACACGTCCCTCCTCCAGTAGGTGACTCTAATAAGCCTCTTCAGCTACAAATAACCACTTTGGACTATTCTGATTTCTTAGGCAGAATAGTAATTGGAAAGATCCACAATGGGACTATAAAAAATGGCCAACAGGCTAGTTTAATTAAAGAAAACGGAAAAACTATTAAAGGTAAGGTTAGTAAACTTTTAGGATTTGAAGGATTACAAAGAATTGATATAAATGAAGCATTTGCAGGTGATATTGTTGCTGTTTCTGGTTTTGATGACGTCAATATTGGTGAGACCATAGCATGTCCCGATTCTCCTCATCCTCTTCCATTAATCAAAGTTGATGAACCTACCTTAAATATGACTTTTGTAGTAAATGATTCACCATTTGCGGGTAAGGAAGGGAAATTTGTTACTAGTAGACAATTAAAAAATAGATTGGAGAGGGAACTTTTAACAAATGTTGCCTTGAGAGTAGAAGAAACTGATTCTCCTGACAGCTTCTCAGTCTCAGGAAGAGGAGAATTACATCTAGGGATATTGATTGAAACTATGAGAAGAGAGGGTTTTGAGTTTCAAATCTCACAACCTCAAGTAATTTTCAGAGAAATTGATAATGTTGAATGTGAGCCTATAGAGACTTTGGTTTTAGATGTACCTGAAGTCTCTGTTGGTTCTTGCATAGAAAAACTTGGATCTAGAAAGGCAGAGATGAAAAACATGCAGACAAGTTCAGATGGTAGAACTCAATTAGAATTTCTTGTTCCATCCAGAGGATTAATTGGATTTCGCGGGGAATTTGTAAGGATAACCAGAGGTGAAGGTATCATGAGTCATTCATTTTATGAATATAAACCTAAAACAGGAGACTTTGAAACCAGAAGGAATGGCGTTCTTATAGCTTTTGAGGAAGGTGTGGCCACATTTTATGCTTTAAAGAATGCTGAAGATAGGGGAGTTTATTTTATTAAACCTGGAGTTAAAGTTTATAAAGGAATGATAATTGGAGAGAACAATCGACCTCAAGATCTTGAGTTGAATATATGTAAAACTAAGCAGTTGACTAATATGAGGTCTGCAGGGGCAGAAGAACTTGATACTTTGCAGTCACCTGTCGATATTACCCTTGAAAGAGCACTCGAATATATTGGTCCTGATGAAATGCTAGAGGTAACACCGGATTCAATAAGAATGAGAAAAATAAATAAAAAGAAAAAAAATTAGTAATGGTTTAATGAACGAAGAAAGTACAAAAAGTTTTCAAGAATCCCTTTTTACAGCTTTAAATCTTTTTAATAATCATGAATGGTATGAGGCTCATGATGCTTTTGAAGAAATATGGAATTCCGTAGATGGTGACGAAAGACAAGTTATCCAAGGGATTTTACAAGTATCTGTTTCTCAGTTTCACTTAAGTAAAGGCAATTTAAATGGAGCTACTATTTTGCTTGGAGAGGGTTTAGGCAGAATAAAAACTAGAACGAAGATTGATTTAGGGATTGATCTTGAATCCTTCTGCCAATGTTTGGAAGATTTATTGATAAAATTACAATATAAAAAACTAATAAACGAGAACGATAAGCCTTTTTTGAAACCTCTTTGATGAATATATCTTTATCTTCAATTAAATTATTATTATCTATTTATTATATTTTTCAAGAAAACTAGCAAAACTAATCGATCTCAAGAAAAATGAACCTAAATATTCATAATGTATCCTTTTCAATTAAAGGAAGATTAATCGTAAATGACGTTTCCATAACTGTTAATCCAGGGGAAGTTGTAGGTTTAATGGGACCTAATGGTGCTGGAAAAACTACAACTTTTAATCTTGCAGTTGGGAATATTAAACCAGATAAAGGCGAAATTTTAATGAATGGGAAAAATATAACCAATCTTCCTCTACCAATTAGATCAAGACTTGGGTTGGGATACTTAACTCAGGAAGCGAGTATATTTAGAGATCTCACTGTTAAGGGTAATATAGATTTGGCTTTACAAAATTCATCTTATAGTAGGGCAGCTATAAGAAATAGAAGAGAACAATTAATTAATGAATTTAATTTAAATAATTTTGTAGATAATTATGGTTATCAACTTTCAGGAGGAGAGAGGAGGAGGTGTGAAATAGCTAGGGCTCTCACTGTAGGTAGAAAAGGACCTAAATATTTGTTGTTAGACGAACCTTTTGCTGGGATCGATCCTCTAGCTGTTAATGATCTAAAGAAACTAATTCTTAAATTAAGTAGTGATGGTGTCGGGATTCTCATTACAGACCATAATGTGAGGGAAACCCTTTTAATTACTAACAAATCATATGTTTTAAGTGAAGGAAAAATTTTAGCTTACGGTTCATCAGGTGAATTGGCTGATAATCCAATAGTCAAGAAGTATTATTTAGGAGATAATTTCAAACTTTGAAATGTTTTTTAAAAAATTAATTAAAACTTTATTATTAAAGATTTACTCATATATATATGATTTTAATTATTATTTGGTTGTCATTGAATATCAAAACTTGAGAAATTTCTAGAAATGATACTAGATAATTTTTTTAAAAATTTAATATATGAACCGGTTTCAGTTTTAGGTCTTTTAGTTTTTTATTTTTTATTAATTAACTTACCAATATCTTTAGGTGCAGTTTTTAAAAAAAAGTCTTCCTCTGCTGTAAGACTTATTACGATTTTAGTGAACTTATTGATAACATTACAATTACTTTTTAGGTGGTCAATATCTGGGCACTTTCCTATCAGCAATTTGTATGAATCTCTTTATTTCCTTACTTGGGGTATCACATTAGGTCAACTATTGGTTGAAAGAGAATATCAAGCTCCAATAATTCCCTCAATTGCTATACCTATTGAGTTACTGATTGTGGCTTTTGCTTGTTTTGTTTTACCTGAGGATTTGAAATTATCGTCCAACTTAGTTCCAGCTTTAAGGTCTAGTTGGTTAGTAATGCATGTTAGTGTCGTAATGCTTAGTTATGCAGCATTAATAATAGGATCTTTACTTTCAATGTCCGTTTTGTTTATTAATAAAAATAAGCCACTTCAAATCAGAAGTAGTTCTACAGGTATAGGAGGATTTAAACTTTCAAATAGCTATCCTGTAAATGATTTAATTGAACCTATTGAATTTTCTCATTCAGAAGAATTAGATACTTTAAGTTATCGTTCTATATTAATCGGCTTTGTTCTTTTAACTCTCGGTTTAATTTCAGGTGCGGTCTGGGCTAATGAGGCTTGGGGCACATGGTGGAGTTGGGATCCAAAAGAAACATGGGCATTTATCTCATGGTTATTTTATGCCGCTTATCTGCATATGAGAATAAGCAAGGGTTGGCAAGGACGTAGACCAGCATTATTAGCATCTACAGGCTTTTTAGTAGTTTTAGTATGTTATTTAGGAGTTAATTTCTTAGGAATAGGGTTACATAGTTATGGCTGGATATTTGGGTAATTTGCTAATCTCCCAGAATATTTATTGAGGTTCAGAAAGAACATTGCCCCTTTGAGCTTCTTGTGCGACTTTTCTCAAGTCATCACATCCCTCTTTTAATGTTGGGTAAGCAAACATTCCACTACCTGCAATAAAACAATTAGCTCCAGCATCTGCACATTGTGAAATAGTCCAATTTGCTTTTATTCCCCCATCAACTTCAATGTCGACATCTAAGTTTTTTTCTACAACAAAGTTTCTTATTTCTCTGATTTTATTAAGCATTGTTGGTATGTAAGCTTGTCCACCAAAGCCTGGATTAACTGTCATAACTAAAACATGATCAACCATATCCATAATGTTTTTAATCATTTCAAAAGGAGTATGAGGGTTTAATGCAACAGAAGGGGATCCTCCTAAATCTCTTATTCTCCCGAGAACTCTATGCAAATGAATATTTGCTTCGGCATGAGCTATTACTACTCCTGGTTCACCATTCGCTCCCTTCGTAGCGTTTACATAAGCTTCAAGCATTGTTTCACAGTTGTATTGACTCACCATTAATTGAGTTTCAAAAGGGACATTGCAATATTTCCTGCATGCCGCAATCATTTCAGGACCGAATGTAAGATTTGGCACGAAATTCCCATCCATTACATCAAATTGAATTCTATCTACCCCAGCTTCCTCGAGCTCTTTCACACATGCCCCCATATTTGCCCAATCTGCTGGTAAAACTGAAGGAATTATTTGAATTGGTCTATTAACACCAGCTAAAATTGTTTGATTTGACTCAGTCATTTAATTTTTAAAATATTTAATAAAGATACTATATTTAGTTGTTTATTCCTAATTTCAAGTCACGGCCTGATAAAGTATCAGCTGTAAAGAGTTAAAAAAAGCTTACTAGCATAATAATTCTTATAAAAAATGACATTTTTTATGAGATCATACTCAAAACCTTTAAGAAAATCCTCAAAATTTAATTGTGAATCAAACTTTAATTCAAGAAATTCTCGAAGTTGTAGAGCAAGCAGCCATTGCCTCAGCAAAACTAACAGGACTTGGTCAAAAAGATGAAGCTGATGCCGCAGCTGTAGAAGCAATGAGATTGCGAATGGGCAAAATTGAAATGAAAGGGAAAATTGTTATTGGAGAAGGTGAAAGAGATGAAGCACCTATGCTTTATATAGGTGAAGAGGTTGGTAGTGGAAATGGCCCAGGGGTTGACTTTGCAGTAGATCCTTGTGAAGGAACAAATCTTTGTGCTAATAATCAAAGAGGTTCTATGGCCGTTTTAGCTGCCTCTGATACGGGTGGTCTTTTCAATGCGCCTGATTTTTACATGAACAAATTAGCAGCGCCTCCTGCGGCCAAAGGTAAAGTAGATATAAGAAATTCAGCTACTGAAAACTTAAAGATACTAAGTGATTGCTTGGGCCTTTCTATTGATGAGCTTACTGTAGTTGTAATGGATAGAACTAGGCATAAAGATTTAATTAAAGAGATTCGAGGATGTGGTGCAAAAGTACAACCGATTTCTGATGGCGATGTTCAAGCTGCGATTGCATGCGGTTTTGCAGGTACTGGAACACATTGCTTGATGGGTATAGGTGCAGCTCCAGAGGGTGTTATTTCAGCTGCTGCAATGAGAGCTCTCGGCGGACACTTTCAAGGACAACTAGTTTATGATCCAGCAATCGCTCAAACTTCTGAATGGGCTGATTACACAAAAGAAGGAAATATAAAACGTCTTAATGAAATGGGCATAACAGATATAGATAAAATCTATGAAGCGAATGAATTGGCATCGGGAGAAAATGTTGTTTTCGCTGGAAGTGGAATAACTGATGGATTATTATTTGACGGAGTTAAATTTGAAAGGGATTGTGTTAGAACAAGTAGTCTAGTTATTAGTACATTAGATAGTACTGCAAGGTTCACAAATACTGTCCATATAAAAGATGGTGCTAAGAGTATCAGCCTTTAAAAATTTACTTTTGATTTTATGCATATTGTTGTCGTCGGACTGAGTCATCGCACGGCACCTGTCGAAGTGCGTGAGAAGTTAAGTATTCCTGACCAATCCATAACAGATTCATTGAAAGCATTAAAAGCTTTCTCTGATGTATTAGAGGTGTCAATTTTAAGTACTTGTAATAGGCTTGAAATATATGCGTTAGTAAAAGATAAAAATACTGGAATTTCATCTATTAAAGAATTCATATCAGAATATTCTGGAATTATTTTTGAAGATTTAAATCCACATCTTTTTTGCTTTAGACAGGAAGAAGCAGTTTTGCATTTGATGAAAGTCTCGGCAGGACTCGATAGCCTTGTTTTAGGGGAAGGACAAATCCTTTCGCAGGTAAAAAAAATGATGAGATTAGGTCAAGAGAATCAATCTACTGGACCAATTCTTAATAGATTATTAACTCAATCAGTTAGTACGGGTAAAAAAGTAAGATCCGAAACAAATTTAGGAACTGGAGCTGTGTCAATCAGTTCAGCAGCGGTAGAACTCGCTCAATTAAAAATTGGACAAGAAAAGGGTTTTGATACTCTTGTAAGTTTGGAATCAGAGAACGTTCTTGTTGTTGGCGCCGGACGAATGAGTAGGCTTTTAATAACTCATTTAAAATCGAAAGGATGTCATAAACTTGTCCTTTTAAATAGAAATATTGATAGAGCATTAAATCTTGCGCAAGACTTCCCTGATTTAGAGATTGTTTGTAGAGGGTTAAACGAATTAGAAGAAAACATATCATTATCTTCTCTTGTTTTCACCAGTACTGCTTCTGAAGAGCCAATTATTAATCTCACAAAAATTGAAAAAATAAATTTGAGTAATAGACTAAAATTTATTGATATTGGTGTACCGAGAAATATATCTAATGATGTCAAACAACATGAATTTGTAAAATCATTTGATGTTGATGACCTACAAGAGGTCGTTTCAAGAAATCAAGAATTTAGACAGAAAATAGCAAAGGAAGCGGAATCTTTAGTAGAAGAAGAAAGGATCATTTTTCTAGAATGGTGGGCAAGTTTAGAAGCCGTTCCAGTAATTAATAAACTTAGATCAGATTTGGAGTTAATTAGAAAAGAGGAATTGCAAAAAGCACTTAGCAGAATGGGACCAGATTTTTCGGCTCGAGAAAGAAAAGTTGTGGAAGCTCTGACTAAAGGCATAATTAATAAAATACTTCATACGCCGGTCACCAAGTTGAGAAGTCCTCAATCAAGAGAAGAAAGACAAGTTTCTTTGAAAATCGTTGAAAAATTGTTTTCTTTGGTAGAAGAGGATAAAAATAACTAACTTTTTTCGATTTATATTAAGTTTTTCCAGTGATTTATCGAAATACCTTTGTAAACTGACCATATGTATTTCTAAATATGCCCATAATCAGTTACTTTAGGTAGTTGTATATCTACCTCCATTAGATTGAATGAAGCGTGTGTTGGCCATAATCCTCGGTGGAGGAAAAGGTTCTAGACTTTACCCTCTAACAAAAATGAGGGCTAAACCTGCCGTGCCATTGGCAGGTAAGTATCGTTTGATAGATATTCCGATTAGTAATTGTATAAATTCAGGTATTGAAAAAATGTACGTATTGACACAGTTCAATAGTGCATCTCTAAATAGACATATAGGAAGAACCTATAATTTAAATGGCCCTTTCGGCCAAGGATTTGTTGAGGTTTTAGCGGCACAACAGACTCCTGATAGTCCGAAGTGGTTTGAAGGTACTGCTGATGCTGTAAGAAAATACCAATGGTTATTTCAAGAATGGGATGTTGATGAATATTTAATATTGTCAGGTGATCAACTATACAGAATGGACTACAGTTTATTTGTTCAACATCATAGAGATAATGGTGCTGATTTAACCGTTGCAGCTTTGCCTGTTGATGAAGCTCAAGCAGAAGGTTTTGGTCTAATGAGAACCGATGATGTAGGAAATATAAAAGAATTTAGTGAAAAGCCTACTGGAGAGAAGTTGAAGGCAATGGCAGTAGATACTTCAAAATTTGGATTAAGTAAGGAATCAGCTGCCGAAAAACCATATCTAGCCTCTATGGGTATTTACGTTTTTAGCAGAAATACTCTTTTCGATCTTCTAAATAAGTTTCCTAATTATACCGATTTTGGTAAGGACATAATTCCAGAAGCCCTCAAAAGAGGCGATACTCTTAAAAGTTATGTATTCGATGATTATTGGGAAGATATCGG
>MWOQ01000019.1 GCA_002026145.1 Prochlorococcus sp. HOT208_60m_813L03
AAATCAAGGGTTATAACATCGTTATATATAATTTAGATCAATGAAATCCCTTGTCCTGCAATGGATTTGAATCAAGTCGTGTATTCGCTATTTATTTCAACATACTTTTTAGAAAGATCGCACCCCCAAGCTGTGCCTTTCGATTCGCCAGAATTTAGATTAATCATAATTTTTACAATATCATCTACTAAATATCTACCTTTCATTCTGGACCTTATATAGTCTGTGACTTTTTGTGGATCATATTTATTTAACTTGCCGTTTTCTAAAATCTGAGCGTTTCCTATATACAAGTCAACTTCATTTAAATTAAATTTAACTCCAGAATTGCCTGCAGCAGAAATGATTCGTCCCCAATTCGGATCACAACCATGTATCGCAGTTTTTACCAAGGCAGAATTACAA
>MWOQ01000190.1 GCA_002026145.1 Prochlorococcus sp. HOT208_60m_813L03
TCACTATATAATATTTCTGCATTAAAAAGAAAAGTTGACGTAGTAGTTGGGACCCCAGGCCGAATAATGGATCATATAAGGCAGGGGACTTTTAAAATTAAAGATATAAACTGTCTTGTTTTAGATGAGGCAGATGAAATGTTAAATATGGGTTTTCTTGAAGATATTGAATGGATAATAGATCAACTTCCGGAAAATAAGCAGATGGTATTGTTTTCAGCAACAATGCCTAGTGAGATAAGAAATATAGCAAAAAAATATCTAAATGATCCCGCCGAAATATTAATCAAAAGTGAAAAAAAAGAAACTCAATTAATTTCGCAAAAATTTCTATATGTACAAAGGCATCATAAGTTAGATGCTTTAAAAAGAATACTAGAACTTAATAACGAAGGAGTAATTATTTTTGTTAGGACAAAACTACTTACTACTTCAATAGCTGAAGCTTTAGAGAATTCAGGTCATACTGTGGCAGTACTTAATGGAGATATACCTCAAAATCAAAGAGAAAATACTGTAGATAGATTGAAAAAAGGATTTATTAATATCCTTGTTGCAACTGATGTTGCAGCTAGAGGATTAGATGTTGAGAGGATAAAACTTGTTGTAAATTACGATTTTCCTTTTGACAAGGAAACATATACTCATAGAATTGGAAGAACTGGCAGGGCAGGCAGATCAGGCGAAGCAATTTTATTTGTTAATCAAAGAGAAAAACATTTTCTAAGAAACTTAGAAAACTCAACAAGAACCAAAATTGAAGAAATTAATATACCAAGTAACAAAATAATAAATGAAAAAAGGATGGAGAAACTTATAGATAATGTTAATGAGAGTTCTTTAGCTAAAGATGAAAATGAAGAAAATAAAGCTTTGATTATTGATGTACTAGATAATTTAAAAGAAAAATACTCAATGGATGACTCAAATATTGCTATGGCGGCGATTAATTTAGTAATAGGTAATAAATCATTTTTTGTTAATGAAGATGATTCTTGGATTAATAAACAAAATAATACTGATCGAAATAGATCAAATAGAAATAGTAATAATCGTATGAGAAATTCAAATAGAAGAAATAATTATCAAAATGATTCTTTTGAAACCTACAAATTTAACTTTGGTAAATTTGATGGAGTTAGAGTTGCAAATATTATATCCTCAATCTGTAATTCAACTAATATAAATGGTAGATCTATAGGAAAGATACAGATTTTTAATGATTATAGTTTGGTAGATTTACCCAGAGATCTGCATAGAGAAACTAAAAATAAATTAAAAAAAATCAAAGTCAGAAACTAGGTATAGAGAATGAACTCTAGCAAATATAAATTCTTTATTTTTGTGAATCTGATAATCCTATTCAACTCTTTTAATAGTTATTATTTAGCTCAAACTAAACATAATTCAATAATAAAATTATTTTGTCTTAAGAGTGTCAAAGAGGAAATGTTGAAAGCAGAAATATTATATAGTGAAGAAATTGCGAATGAAACTTGTGATTGTTACTACGAAGAATTTACACAAAGTGCAAGTCATCAAGATGCAAAAACAAAATGTAAATTAGAAACTAAAGAAATTTTAAATCATAACAAAAAAATTTAATTGTTATTTATGAGTTCTAAAACCAATCAAAATCCAATAATTAGACTTTATTTAAATCTAATTGAAGAAAGAAGGTTACTATTTTTTGCTTTTCTTAGTTCCATAATTAATAAAATATTAGATTTAGCTCCACCTGTAATAATTGGTCTTGCAGTTGATATCGTTGTAAAGGAACAGAATTCATGGATTGCCGGGTTTGGGATAAAAGAAGTTCCAGCACAATTGATTTTTCTTGCATTTGCTTCAGGGATAATTTGGTCTGGTGAATCCTCCTTTGAATATTTATATTCGATTTTATGGAGAAATTTGGCTCAGCTATCTCAACATAAATTAAGAATAAAAGCTTATGAGCATATCCAGGAATTAGATATGGATTTTTTTGAAAATGATAATACTGGAAGGCTATTATCTATTTTGAATGATGACATAAATCAACTAGAGAGATTTCTAGACCAAGGGGCTAATCAGATTATTCAGTTATTCATAACTGTCTTAATAATTGGGGGCACTATGATTTTTGTCGCTCCAAAAATTGCTTTATTTGCTTTCTTCCCTATTCCAATTATATTTTTAGGATCAATTAAATTTCAAAGGAAGCTTGCTCCAAAATACAGAGATGTAAGAAATAAAGCTGGACTATTGGCATCAAGACTTAATAATAATTTAAGTGGAATTTTAACCATAAAAAGTTTTACTAAAGAAAAATGGGAGCTAAATAGATTAAATAAACAAAGTCTCGATTATCAAAGAAGTAATAAGGCTGCAATAAAATTATCTTCTGCTTTTATCCCTCTTATAAGATTTGCAATCTTATTTGCTTTTATAGCGATTCTATTAATAGGAGGTTTCCAAACTTGGAACAAGACACTTGATGTAGGAACTTATAGTTTTTTAGTGTTTATTACACAAAGACTACTATGGCCTTTAACTACTTTGGGGCATGTTTTAGATGATTTTCAGAGATCTATGGCTTCAATAGATAGAGTAATTGATCTCATAGATACGCCTATAAAAATAAAAGATGGAAAATTAAAAATTGAACCTAAAGATATCAAAGGAGAAATTATTTTTAATAATGTAAATTTTAATTATCCTGGACGAGATTTAACTTTAAAAAATATAAATTTCAAAATTGAAAATAACTCAACATTAGGGATCGTTGGTTTAACTGGTTCTGGAAAAAGTACAATAATAAAATTACTTCTTAGGATTTATGATAGTAACAGTGGGTCAATAACCTTGGATGGAGTCTCTATTAAAGAAATAAATTTGAGGGATTTAAGAAAGTCTATTTCTTTAGTAAGCCAAGAAACTTATTTATTTCATGGCAGTGTACAAGAAAATATTGCTTATGGCTCAATCAACCCAAGTCTCAAAGATATAATTAAAGCTTCAAAGATTGCGGAAGCTCATAAATTTATAGAACAATTACCGGATGGTTACAAAACTATAGTGGGGGAAAGGGGGCAAAGGCTCTCAGGCGGTCAACGTCAAAGAATTGCCTTGGCAAGAGCTGTTTTAAAGGATGCTCCAATATTAATATTAGATGAAGCTACAGCCTCAGTCGATAATGAAACAGAGGCTTTAATTCAAAAATCATTATCTAAAATCACCAAAGAAAGAACAACAATAGTTATAGCTCATAGATTAAGCACTATAAAAAATGCCGATAATATTGTTGTTATTGATAAAGGTAAAATAGTTGAAACAGGAAAACATAAAAAACTATTAGATCAGAACAAAATATATGCTGATTTATGGAATGTTCAAGTAGGAATCTAGTATGGAATTTCTAAACTATATTAAGAAGTTAAATGATTCAATTACATTACTAAACATACCGTCAACTTTATTCCATCTCTCTTCATTTGTTCCTACAGCAAAAGTGTAAAGTGATCCTCTATCAATTACGACAGTAGCTAATTCGTGTCTGGCCTGCTCATTTAAATTTAATTCATACTCCAAATCATAGAAAATATGATTGGAGGCCTCCCTCTTATTGGCATTTATAAGTTTTACCTCTCTACCTGAACCTTCGGGGGCGATGACTTTATCAATTAATGTTTGACCTACTTCACTTGGGCTTCCTAATTGTTCTAATTGAACCTCTCTATTGACATCAGAAATAACTAAACTTAAGGTCTCGTTACTATTTATAAGATCATGATAAATAATTTCAGGTCCTCCATCTACTTTTACTCTAGTCCATCCCGTTGGATACAAAAAGGCATATCTTCCATCTGTACTTTGAAAAGCTTCTAATCCCGCATTGAGTCCGCCGCTACAAGCACTCAATGTTAAACACAAAAAAATCAAAAATAAATATTTGAAAGGCTTAAGTTCAATATTTTTCATTTTGTTAGAAATTACTAATTAAAAACATAATAAGACATTAAAAGCAAACAATTATGGCAATTCAGAATTTTGCGTCTAAATTATTCTTAGAAATAGTTTAATTTTGATTACTTATACCAAACCGCTTTCAAAATTAATTGGTCATTTTGAGAAATTCCCAGGGATTGGTCCAAGAACAGCGCAACGACTAGCCCTGTTTATTTTAAAACAACCTGAAAGTACAATAAGAGATTTTTCAAAGGCTCTGTTAGAAGCACATAGTAATGTTGGTCGTTGCAAAAAATGTTTCAATTTGACTTCAGAAGATGAATGCGAAATTTGTAAAAATACTGAAAGAAATCAAAAACTAATCTGCGTAGTAGCAGAAACTAAAGATTTGCTAGCTTTGGAGCGCGCCAGAGAATTTAAAGGTATTTACCATGTTATTGGTGGTTTAATATCTCCAATGGATTCTATAGGCCCCGAACTCTTAGAAATAAGAAGCTTGGTAGAAAAAGTTAGTAAGTCTGAAATAGATGAGATCATATTGGCATTGACTCCCAGTGTTGAGGGAGATACAACAAGTCTTTATATTGGGAAATTGTTATCCCCTTTTACTAAAGTTACGAGGATTGCATATGGCCTTCCAATGGGCAGTGAACTTGAATATGTCGATGAAGTTACACTTGCAAGAGCGTTAGAAGGAAGAACAAAACTAAATTAGACAATGAGAAATAATAATCTAATCAAGAAAGAAAAAATCTTAAGACTTCCCGCTTGGATTAAATTTCCGATTAGTAAAGCTTCAGAATTCGAAAAAATACAAATACTCATCAAAAAATCAAATATTCATACTATTTGTGAAGAAGCAAGATGTCCAAATAGAGCAGAATGTTATGCCTCAGGAACAGCCACTTTCCTACTTGGGGGATCGATATGTTCTCGTTCATGTGCTTTTTGTCAGGTAAATAAAGGTAGACCTAGTCCTATCAATATTGATGAATGTACTCAAGTAGCTGAAGCAGTGAAAGTACTAAATTTAAAATATGTTGTTTTGACATCTGTAGCTAGAGACGATCTCCCTGATCATGGTGCAAATTTATTTATATCTACAATTGATAAGATTAGAAAAATTGATTCAACAATTAAAATAGAGGTTTTAACTCCCGATTTATGGGGTGGGGGCAAAAATTTTAATGAAACAAATAACCTTCAGACTAAGAGATTGAAGATGATTTTAGAAAAAGATCCAATATGCTTTAATCATAATCTTGAAACTGTTGAAAGACTGCAAAAAGAAGTTAGGAGGGGGGCAAATTACAAAAAATCCCTTAGTTTACTAAAAAAGTCAAAAGATATTGCTCCTCATATTCAAACTAAATCAGGCATTATGTTAGGACTTGGGGAAACATTGGATGAAATAAAAAATACAATTTTTGATCTTAAAAAAATAGATTGTGATCAAATTACAATTGGCCAATATTTAAGGCCCTCATTCAATCATTTGGCTGTAAAGAAATATTGGGATCCATCAGAGTTTGAATATTTATATCGCTTTTCTAAGGAATTAGGATTCAAAAAAGTATCTTCTGGCCCTTTAGTTAGAAGTAGTTATCACGCGGGTTAACTTTCTTCAATTAATGAGAGTTTCTTTTCAAGTCTTTTCAATATGGAAATACATTCTCCGTTCATAAGTGTACCTGCACCTCCCCAAACCAATCTTAATAAAAGATCTACTGGGCTAGAACCAACTTCTTTGACAATTTTGAATCCGATTAACTTGAAATATCTTACAAGTTTTTTACTATATCCTTCACTATCAAAAATAGCTAAAAGTCTTACTTTGTTGCTTGATTTTTTTTCAATTGCCCAAGCCATAGTTGTTGCCCATATTAATTCCGACACAAAAGCAGGAGCTTTACTAAGGATTCTTAATGTATCAAGTTGAATACCTTGTTTATTTAAATAAGTCCAACCTTTCATTTCGGCCCAAATCTTAACTATGTTGTTTTTCTGTTCTGCTAAAACGATTCTAAAGAAACATAATCCTAGAGTTTCTCTAACTTGAATTTTAATTAATAATCCAATTTTACCTGCTAATTTTTCTAATTCTTCAACTTTCATAATTCTGAAAATTAGTCCTTATAGATTTTATGATTTTCCACTTTTAATCTATCGATTTGTTTTTGTCTTTCTTCAAACCTTTTCCTATCATCATCACTGAATTGGTCTATGCAGAAATGACATTGGATACCCTTTCTATATTCTTTTCTTTCTTGATCTTGAATTGAAACTGGCATTCCACATGCATGACAAATAGAGTAGGAACCTTTTTCTAATTCTTGATCTAAAGCAACTCTTTTATCAAAAACATAACATTCACCTTCAAACAAGTTTTTTTCTTTTGGTATATCATCAAGGTATTGAAGAATGCCCCCTTGTAGATGATAAATATTTTTATAACCTTTCTTTTTCAGCAAACTAGTAGCTTTTTCACATCTTATTCCTCCGGTACAAAACATTGCTATATTTGCAGACTCTTTATTTTCTATATGGGTATCTAAATTATCCTCTATCCACTTGGGAAATTCTCTGAAATTTCTTGTATTTGGGTTTATAGAGTTCTGAAATGTACCTATGGAAACCTCATAATGATTTCTCGTATCAATTACTATTGTATTTTTATTTTTAATTAACTTATTCCAATTAGCTGAGTCAATATAGGTCCCATTATTTTGTGAAGGGTTTATTTCAGGTACACCCATTGTAACTATTTCTTTCTTGATTTTTATTTTTAATTTTTTGAAGACTTTCTCTTTTGAAAAGTTTACTTTTATATTCAAATTTCTATTTTCTGTATATTTGTTAAGTAAATTGATAATAATATCAACCACATTTTTCTCAGCACAAATAGTTCCATTAATACCCTCACTTGCAAAAATTAATAAACCTGAAAGATCGTTTTCATTTTCGATTTCTAATAATTTATTTTTGAGATCAAGAATTAAGTTTTCTTGAAATGGGAAGAAAGAATAAAGAGAAAGTATTATATAATTTTTGTCTCTCATAAAGAAGATAATGTATTTTCACAAGTTTCAAAATCTTTGTTAAATGATACTCCAACCTCTTTAAGAAGTTTTCTGTCTGATTGAAAAGTTGGATTTGAAGTTGTTAGTAACTCATCGCCATAAAAAATTGAATTTGCCCCACATTGAAAACATAAAATTTGGGCTTCTTTTGAAAGCTTCTCTCGCCCTGCACTTAATCTTATTTTACTTTGAGGCATAAGAATTCTGGCGGTGGCTATCATCCTTATCATTTCAATAGAATCAATTTCTTGATTATCTTCTAAACCAGTACCTTCAATAGCTACTAATGAATTTATAGGAACACTTTCGGGATGAGGATTCATGTTTGAAAGCACTTCCAAAAGAGACGCTCTATCTCCGTTAGTTTCACCCAAGCCTATTATCCCTCCGCAACAAACATTTATTCCTGCATTTCTTACTCTTTTGATAGTATCTAGTCTGTCCTGATAAGTTCTTGTCGTAATAATATTTTTGTAAAACTCTGGACTAGTATCAAGATTGTGATTATATGCGGTTAAACCTGCCTCAGCTAATTTTGTGGCTTGTTCTTCAGTAAGCATTCCAGCAGTAACGCAAGCTTCCATTCCTAAATCTCTTACCCCACTCACCATCTCTAACATTGCATTAAAAGAGTTTCCATCTCTAATTTCTCTCCATGCCCAACCCATACAAAACCTATCTGCACCCTCATTTTTTGCTATTCGAGCTCTCGCTAAAACCTCTTCAACTTTAAATTGTGGATGACTTTTAATTTCGCTAGAACTATAAATTGATTGGCTACAATACGAACAATTTTCCTCACATCCACCAGTTTTTACGCTAAACAATGATGCTAATTGAATGTTGTATTTGTTAAATTTCCTGTGAACTATTTGTGATTCCCACATCAAATCAATAAGAGACATATTAAGTATTTCCAATATCTCTTTTCTATCCCAATCGAATCTAATTTGGCTCTGTAACTGATTATTCGACATAATGTTTTTTTATTAGGAAGACAATTGAGAATCTTCAAAAGATTCATTTGGTAATGATTCTATACCGCCAAAACGTCTACTCCTTGATTGGTAATCAATTATTGCTTTGAGAAACTCAAACTCATTAAAATCTGGCCATAATACGTCAGATATGTAAATTTCTGAATAAGCTAATTGCCATAAAAGAAAATTACTGATCCTTTTTTCTCCACTAGTTCTTATAAGTAATTCTGGATCCTTTGTTCCATGAGTTAAAAGTGCTGAATTAAATAATTCTTCATTAACTTCATGTGGTTCTATTTCCCCAGAAGAGGATTTTAATGCCAGTTCTTTAGCAACTTTTACAATTTCTTGTCTACCTCCATAATTGACACAAACATTGAATAAAAATTTATTGTTGTTTTTAGTTAGAGCTTCTGAATTAGAAATTATTTCTTTTAAATTTTCTGGGAATGGGGTTAAATCTCCAATAAATTTAATTTTTGTTGATTCTTCATGTATCTCTTCAATTTCCTTTTTCAAAACTTCGCTAAAAAGATTTATGAGGAAATCAACCTCTTTTGTAGGTCTCGTCCAGTTCTCTGTTGAAAAAGCATAAACAGTAATTACTTTACAACCTAATTTTTTTGCTGCTTTAAGAATTTCTTTTAGTACACTTACACCCTTTTTATGCCCAAATGATCTAGGTAATCCTTTTTTAGTCGCCCACCTTCCATTACCATCCATAATTATTGCCACATGTTCTGGAACTTTTTGCTTATCTATTCTCTTAGATAAGTCTTTATTTTTCTGGCCAATTATTTTTCCTAAACTCATTAGTTAATCCTTTTTGTTAATAAAGATTTCTGATTTTTCTGTCTCTTTTTTATTAATATCACTGATAATATTATCACCTTGGTTTGTCTTTTGGGATATGACATTTTTACTTAGAGATGTTTTGTTTGCTCCAGTAGAGTTTTGATTCCCAATCAAATTTACGAGAAGTTCTTGCAACCTACTGCTGGTAATTGGTCTTTCAAGTTTCCCTTGATTTGCTAATGATAACGTACCAGTCTCTTCGGAAACAACAATACATATACACCTGTCAAATCTTTCTGTAATCCCTAATGCAGCTAAATGTCTTGTACCGTATCTGCTAATGCCTTGCCTCGAGAGAGGGAGAATTACACCCGCTGATATTATTTTGTTACCTTTCACAAGAACTGCTCCATCATGTAACGGTGTGTCTGTTGCAAAAAGATTTATCAAAAGGTCCGTCGATAATTGTGCCTCAATATTTGTTCCTGAATATAAGAAATCTTCAGGCCTCAAATCACTCCCCAAATCCACAACGATTAAAGCGCCTCTTCTATTCTGAGAGAGTTTACCTGCAGTATCAACTAACTGAGTAATAGTGGTTGATGTTGCTCTAAATTCCTTTGGTGGATTACCAAGTAACACAGCTAACCTTCCAGTACCTAATAATTCCATTAATCTTCTTAGCTCTCCTTGCCAAAGTATTGCTAAGGAGAGAGAGCAAGCGAGTACAACAGCATCAATTAATTTTGAAGTTAGTGGAAGGTATGCATATCTTTGAATAAACCATGCGGATGATACTAAAAACAAATATCCTCTTAGAAGCCATAATGTCCGTTGTTCTTTTACTCTAGAGAATAATAATAGTCCGAAACCAACAGCAAATAAGACATCTAATAAAAGCTTTAGATTTATAATCCCCCAGAAATTCACACTAAAAACAAAATTAATTTAAATGTACCTAATTTTGTTTGATAAAGCGATCAGGTAATACGTCATATTTTAAAAGATCTAATGGGCTTTCTCTTTTTTGAATAATTTCTGCCTCTCCATCTTTAACTAAGAGAGCAGCAGGTCTTGGAATTCTGTTGTAATTCGAACTCATTGAATTATTATATGCACCAGTGCCAAAAACACATATAAGATCTCCCGTTTTACATTCTGCTAGTTCAATTTCTTTAAACAATACATCTCCTGATTCGCAATGCTTACCAGCAATAGTATATTTATTTTTGGAATTAATATTAAATGGATTACTTACCAAACATGCAGAATAATTTGATTGATATGTAATTGGTCTTGGATTATCACTCATACCACCATCTACAGATAAATATGTTCTGATACCAGGAATTTCTTTAAAAGCCCCAATTTTGTAAATGGTTATACCTGCCGTAGATACAATAGATCTACCAGGTTCGCACATTAATGTGGGAAAATCTAAGTTGTTTTTTTTACAAGCTTCAACAACGGAAAAAGAAATTGTTTTTACCCATTCATCAATTGAAGGGGGATCATCACTTTCTGTATACCTGATACCTAAACCCCCACCAACATTTAATTCCTCAATATTATGACCAAATTTTTTGGCGTCTAAAATAACCTTTACCATTATTTCTCCAAGATCCTTATGAGGGTCTAGTTCAAAAATCTGTGAACCAATATGAGCATGTAAACCTTTTAATTTTAGGTGCTTTGTATTGCTGATTCTGTTAAATAGAGTATTTAAGTATTCTATTCCGAAACCAAATTTGCTATCAAATGATCCGGTTCTAATATATTCATGTGTATGGCATTCTATCCCAGGAGTAAAGCGAATCATTATTTGTAGATCATGATTAAATGAATTTGAGATCTCATCTAATCTTTCTAAGTCGTAATCATTATCTACAATAACCTTAATATTATTTCTAACTGCGAATTCTAATTCTTTGTCTGATTTGTTGTTACCATGAAAAACAATTTTTTCATTTGGAACCCCTCCTTTAATAGCAGTTAATAGTTCTCCTTCTGAAACAGCATCAAGTCCTAAACCTTCCGAGGAAACAAGACTACTCATAAAAATGGAACTATTTGCCTTAGAAGCATATATGGGCAAGGATTTCCCTGGGTAATATTTTTCTAATGATTTTTTGTACGCTTTACAAGAATTTCTTAAAGTGATTTCATCCAAAATATAAAGAGGAGAATCATATTTTTTAATTAGTTCTTCAATAGAACATCCACCAACTGACAATTTCCCATCTCTACCAATGGATGTGGTAATGGGGATAATATTTCTGTTAGGACTTTCTAAGTCAATTTTTTGTTTTAAAAAAGATTGTTTTTCTTCCATGGGAGAACTTCAAATAAAGCTTTGCCAAAACTGTCATATTTTATAATGACTTTAGATTTGAACTTTCTAGATATAAATACATAATAAATGATATCTATTAAACAAATTAACAAGAAAGATATTGATTTATGTTATGAATTAGATTCAAATACGATTTCTCTATGGAGTAAAGAACAATGGGCTAACGAATTCAAAAAAGATGGCACAAAAATCTTTGGGTTATTAATTAAAAATTTAGTCATTGGTATATGTGTTTTTCAAGTTGTTCTTGATGAAGCTCAAATAAATTATTTTGTTGTAAATAAAAAATTTAGAAAAAAGGGATTTGGATCTTATCTTATGAGCTATTTAATAAAGAAATGTCAAAAATTAAATTTAAAGAAATTACTATTAGAGGTTTCTCAGAGCAATGTTACTGCTGAAAGATTTTATAGTCGCTTTGATTTTTCTACTGTGGGAATAAGAAAAAATTATTATAAAGATGGTTCACATGCTCTTTTAAAAGAAAAAAATTTATCAACAAAATAATTTAAAAATTTAAATGTTCGGATAACCAGAATCCTTGAAATTACTATAATTTCTTGCTATATCACTAAAAAAGTTAAATTTAATTTGATAAATTATACTTTTGGGTATTCACAAAAGCTCATTCTGAACACAAAATTGACATATTACTGGTAGGTTATTAATAGGAATTAAACCTTCTAATGTTTGAAAGATTTACAGAAAAGGCTATAAAAGTCATTATGCTTGCTCAAGAAGAAGCTAGAAGACTTGGTCATAATTTTGTTGGAACAGAACAAATTCTTTTGGGGTTAATTGGAGAAGGAACTGGGGTCGCAGCGAAAGTACTTAAATCACTTGGAGTTAATTTAAAAGATTCAAGGATAGAGGTAGAAAAGATAATAGGTAGAGGTTCAGGGTTTGTAGCTGTAGAAATACCTTTTACTCCCAGAGCTAAAAGAGTTTTAGAACTATCTTTAGAAGAGGCTCGTCAACTTGGCCACAATTACATTGGTACGGAACATTTATTGTTGGGTTTAATAAGAGAAGGTGAAGGTGTGGCTGCAAGAGTTCTTGAAAATCTTAATATTGACCTTACAAAAGTTAGAACTCAAGTTATAAGGATGCTTGGTGAAACCGCCGAAGTTGGCACGGGGGCAAGTACGGCTAAGGGCAATTTAAAAACTGCTACTCTTGATGAATTCGGAACAAATTTAACAAAACTAGCAAGTGAATCAAAATTAGATCCAGTCGTTGGACGTCATTCAGAAATAGATCGTGTAGTTCAAATACTAGGTAGGAGGACAAAAAATAATCCTGTTCTTATTGGCGAGCCAGGTGTAGGTAAAACAGCTATCGCAGAAGGTCTAGCTCAAAGAATACAAACTGGGGATATTCCAGACATACTAGAAGATAAAAGAGTTTTGACTCTTGATATAGGTCTTTTGGTAGCAGGAACAAAATATAGAGGTGAATTTGAAGAAAGGTTAAAAAAAATAATGGAAGAAATTAAATCAGCAGGTAATGTCATCCTTGTCATAGATGAAGTTCATACTTTAATTGGTGCTGGAGCTGCTGAAGGAGCTATAGATGCAGCAAATATACTTAAGCCAGCATTAGCTAGAGGGGAACTCCAATGTATTGGAGCAACAACCCTAGATGAATATAGAAAACATATCGAAAGAGATGCTGCTCTAGAAAGAAGATTCCAGCCTGTAATGGTAGGGGAGCCATCTATTGAAGATACAATCGAAATTTTAAAAGGTCTTAGAGAGCGTTACGAACAACATCATCGTCTAAAAATTACTGATGATGCGCTAGAGGCCGCCGCTCATTTAGGGGACCGTTACATATCTGACAGATTTTTACCTGATAAGGCTATTGACCTAATCGACGAGGCAGGAAGTAGAGTACGTTTAATAAACTCTAAACTTCCACCTGAAGCAAAACAAATAGATAGAGAACTAAGACAAGTCCAAAAACAGAAGGAAGAATCTGTAAGAGACCAAAATTTCGATCAAGCTGGCCAATTACGTGAAAAAGAGATGGAATTGTCTGCAAAAATTAAAGAGGTTTTGGATAATAAAAAAGAATCTACAGCTGGAGATCAATCTGATGCCGATAATTCTATAAAAAGTGATTCAAAACTTTTACAAAGCCCCCTTGTTAGTGAAGAGGATGTAGCTCATATTGTGGCTTCATGGACAGGTGTTCCTGTTCAAAAATTAACAGAAACTGAATCAGTGAAGCTGCTTAATATGGAGGAAACACTTCACCAAAGGCTAATAGGACAAGATGAAGCTGTAAAGGCTGTCTCAAGAGCCATAAGAAGAGCAAGAGTTGGATTAAAAAATCCTAATAGACCCATAGCAAGTTTTATCTTTTCTGGACCTACTGGTGTTGGTAAAACTGAATTGACTAAATCTTTGGCTTCATATTTCTTTGGTAGTGAAGAAGCAATGATTAGATTAGATATGTCAGAATTTATGGAAAGACATACAGTTAGTAAACTTATAGGTTCGCCTCCTGGTTATGTTGGTTTTAATGAAGGTGGTCAGCTTACAGAAGCTGTTAGAAGACGTCCTTATACCGTCGTTTTATTTGATGAAGTTGAAAAGGCGCATCCAGATGTTTTCAACTTATTATTGCAACTACTTGAAGACGGAAGATTAACTGACTCCAAAGGTAGAACTGTAGATTTTAAAAATACATTGTTAATAATGACCTCTAATATCGGTTCAAAAGTAATCGAGAAAGGTGGTGGCGGACTAGGATTCGAATTCTCAGGTGATTCAGTTGAAGATAGCCAATATAACAGAATTAAATCACTAGTTAATGAAGAACTTAAGCAATACTTTAGGCCTGAATTTTTAAATAGGCTTGATGAAATAATTGTATTCAGACAATTAACTAAAAACGAAGTTAAAGAAATTGCTGAAATAATGTTGCAAGAAGTTTTTGTCCGACTACAGGATAAAGGTATTAAATTAAATGTCACTGATGCTTTCAAAGAAAGACTTGTTGAAGAAGGTTACAACCCTTCATACGGAGCGAGACCTTTGAGAAGGGCAGTTATGCGTTTATTAGAAGATAGTTTGGCTGAAGAAGTTCTTTCCGGGAGAATAAAAGATGGAGATAATGCTTTAGTTGATATTGATGATAATAAAAAAGTTACAATAAATATTTCTTCTGAAGAATCTTCTCAAGAGTTAGCAGGTGCTAACTTCTAATCCTTCAAAGTAAATATGCAGTCTATCTCTCCAGAAACTATATACAGGGGAAATTCTGCTTGGGAAAAATCTTTACCTCAAATAACTAAATTAACTAAAAGTCCATTAATTCTAGGTAGAGGGATTCAAACGAACAAATTAAGAAATAATATTTTTAATGATTTAAAAAATCTAAAACTTAATGTAAATTTTGCTAATTTAAAATTCGATTGTTGTTACGAAGATATTTCAAGAGTTAAGAATATTATTTCAGATAATAATAATGATTGTGTTATCGCAGCTGGAGGTGGCAAAGTTCTAGACTCTGGAAAATATATAGCCGATTCTCTTAATATCCCTTGTATTACAGTTCCCCTTAGCGCCTCTACATGTGCTGGTTGGACAGCCTTATCGAATATTTATACAAAGGATGGTCAATTTATAAAAGATGTTGCATTAGGATCTTGTCCGAAAATACTAGTTTTTGATCATAAATTTATCCAAACAGCTCCATCAAGAACACTTGCAAGTGGCATAGCAGATGCCTTGGCAAAATGGTACGAATCCTCAATAACAAGTTCAAAAATAGATGACGGTCTTGTTCAACAAGCAATTCAGATATCAAGAGTTTTAAGAGATCAACTATTAATAGATGGAGGAAAAGCATTTAAGGTTCAATTTGAAAATAATCCATCTTGGCAAAATACTGTAGAAGCATGTGGACTTACAGCAGGATTAGTTGGCGGTATTGGTGGAGAAAAATGTAGGACTGCAGCAGCACATGCTATTCATAATGCAATTACTCAGATAATCACCCCTAATAAATTCCTACATGGTGAGATTGTTGGGGTTGGTTTATTATTGCAATTAAGAATCGAGAAAATGAAAAATAATAATAAATTAGCTGATCAATTAATTAAACAATTATTTGTACTTATGAAAGAATTGAATTTGCCAACTACTATCGGACAACTTGGAATAAATGTTTTTGAAAATAATAATCTAGAGAAAATTGCTGATTTTACTTGTCGAGATAAATCTGAGATTCACTTTTTGCCTTTTGAAATTAATAAACGAGACATAATAGAGGTTATTTCAAATTTTGAACAACAAAAAATTAAAACATAAATATTTTTTGACTAAAAACAATTTTGAACAATTAAGTGATTTAAATGCAGAATTTTTTGAAAGTGCCAAATTGTCTCTATTAGATCCTTTAGGTTTTTATTTGGCAAATGATGTTAAGTGGATAAAACTCAACCAAAATTGGAACTCCTTAAAATTCCCAGTAGTTATTGGAGGAAAAGGTCAACCTATACTTCTTCTTCATGGATTTGATAGTAGTTTTTTAGAATTCAGAAGAATATATAAATCACTAAAAAGAAATTTTCAAGTTATCGTTCCTGATCTTCTGGGATTTGGTTTTAGTCCCAGGTGCGCAACAAATGAATACAATTCCTCGAAAATAATTTCGCATTTAATTGATCTCCTTAAGACATTAAAAATAACAAAGAATCTAAAAATTATAGGTGCCTCTATGGGAGGCTCAACAGCTTTAAAACTTTCTTATGAAATTCCTGATTCTATTGAAAAAATTATCCTTTTGTCCCCCGCCGGATTGTTTGGAGAACCTAAGAGTGTCCCTTTTCCTCTTAACCAAATTGGGGCCTCATTTCTTGGATTGCCTCAAGTTAGAAAAAGTCTTTGTAGGCAAGCATTTGCTTTCCCAGATGAATGCGTTGGTAAGATGGAAGAGCAAATTGCTTCAATTCATTTAGGTTGTAAAGGATGGAGGAATTCACTTGCATCATTTGCAAAAAGTGGTGGGTTTGCAGGGACTCAAAAATACATCCAAAATATTCCAATTAAAACATTATGTGGAGAAAATGATCGAATTCTTGGAAAAAAAGAGCTTAAAAAAATAGGAAATATTAAAAAATTAAATTTTGTAGGGTTAAAAAATTGTGGTCATCTTCCGCATATAGATCTTCCGTCATTATCTAGTAAGATTATCCAAGATTATTTTTTGGAATAAAAGATTTCTTAATTAATTTAGATATTTGAGAATTATAAAAATATAATACAAAACAGATGGAGTAAAGATGTAACTGTCAATTCTGTCAAGAATCCCTCCATGTCCCGGTAAAAAAGTTCCAGAATCTTTTATTTTTGCATCTCTCTTCATCATTGATTCAATTAAATCTCCAACTAATGCCATAAGAGAAATTGAAATTCCATATATTATTCCTACAAGTAATGGATTTTCCCAATTCAATAAAAATGCGAAAATTATTGCTAGTAAAGTTGAACAGGATATTCCTCCAATTAAACCTTCTATAGTTTTGCTCGGAGATATCGGAGATAGAGATGTTTTACCAAATGACTTCCCAATGAAATAAGAACCAATATCACTAGCTACAATTAAAAGGCAAGAAGTTAAAGTTAAATGCAGACCTGTAGTATTTGATAAGTTCTCAAATGACATAAAATCCTGATTTGAAGTTATTATCACTGAATCTAATCCCCTTAACTTAATCCAGTAACTTGGTAAAAAACCTAAATAGAATAATCCAAAAATAGAGGCTGCAATATCTGAAATTGTCCCAGGTTTTGGTTGCAAAAGTAACCAAGTACATATCCCAACTGAACAGATTGGCAAAATTGAATTTGAAATTTCTCCTTCAAGCAAACCAATAGTCTCAAGATAAGTAGAAACTATAATAATAAAGGATGAAAATAATGTGGTTTTTGTAGCTGGTCTTATTCCTTTAAATTCTGCCATTCTAAAAAATTCTAATAATGCTAGATATGTAAGCAAAGTAGTTGCCAATGTAAAAAACCATCCCCCCATCAAAACAACAATTAAACCAAAAATTCCTATAAGTAACCCGCTTCTTAATCTCATATGAAATTGCTATGTTTCTAAGACTCTTATATTAAAATTTACCAGATCCTTGTTGCATAAACTTTGATTATTTATCCAATTAAACCTATCTATATCAATTTTTTCGCCAGGAACTAGTAGAGGTATCCCAGGAGGATAAGGGCAAATAATATCTCCAGATATTTTATTTAGTGATTGTGAGAAAGGAATACTCAGACTCTTACTTCTCCAAGCAATTCCAATTTCGATTTCGGGAGCTTGAACTAATTTAAAAGGCGATCTAAGCACTTCTAAACTTTTTGATTTTTTGGAATTTAATAGTAATTTTTTCCATAACTTTTCAAATAAATTAAGAAAATCTTTTTGATTTCCAAATCCTAAGCAAAAAGTGAGAGACATCATTTCTGGTAATTCTGCAATAAGTCCATTTCTATAAAAAAAATTATCAGCAGTAAAACCATCAATCCCAGCCTTAGAGGTATTTACCACAATTTTTAAGGGGTCTTGAGTTTCTATGAGAGGAATATTTTTTTGAATTAATTTTTTATAAATACTTTTTGCCTCTAAAATTCTTTTTTGATATTTTGATAAACTTTTTTTGTTAAGCCAGTCCCTTATAGACTCTTCACAAGAAGATAGTAATAAGGAACTTGGACTAGTGGTTTGCAGCAAATTAATACTTTTGATTAATTTATGTTCATTTATTAAATTCCCTTTGTACCAAAGTATCGCCGTTTGAGTTAATCCATTGAGAGACTTATGCAATGAATTAACCACTAAATCAGCGTTTGATGATAAGGCCGGTTTTGGTAAATTAAGATTTTCACAAAAAAGGAAATATGAACCATGGGCTTCATCAACTAAAACAGGTAAATTTTTTTGATGACAACAATCTATTAAAGGCTCTAAATCTCCGGCATAACCATGATAAGAGGGGTTTACAAGAATAACCCCTGCAATTTTATTCTCATCAAAATTTAATTTTTTAAATACATTTTCCAACCAAATTTTTGTAATTGGTTTGTAATGACCCGTTATAGTTGAAAATTCTAAGTCAAAAAATATTGGATTTATATTCTGCATCGCACAGATTTTTATGACACTTATATGAACATTTCTAGGCATCAGGATATTTTCGCCTGGATTTGCCATTGCAATTACTGCTGATTGTATTAATCCGGAAGCTCCATTAACTCCAAAAAAACATCCTTTAGCCCCAAATTTGTCGGATAATTCTCTTTGAGATTTAGCAATTAATCCGCTTTGGGAAAGTGGGGAGCCTATTTCTGGTAGTTCGGGCAAGTCCCAATACCCAGGTGGATTTTTTAACAACTTCACTAATTTCTTTGGTAAAGCTGCCCCTCTGTTATGAGCGGGAAAGAATAAAGACTTTAAAAACTTTTTAGTTAGAAAAGATGAAATTCTCATAAAGTATTATTGACATATATAGAATGTTCTACATGGTAATCTTTTTTGATATTTTTTAACTTTAATGAAAAGATCTTATTCGGAATATTCAGCAAAAGATGACTTCCTTTGGTTGATTTTGAGACCATGGATTTTTATCCCAAGAGTTTTATATATCCTTTTAACTTTTATTTTTCTTTTTTTAAGAATACTTTTTCAAGGTAACAGTAAAAATAAAAATGTACAAAAAAATCTCTCGAAATATCTTTTTGATGTAATAACGGATTTAGGCCCTTGTTTTATCAAATTAGGCCAAGCACTCTCAACTAGACCAGATCTTGTTAGACAAGATTGGCTTACTGAACTTACAAACTTACAAGATAATCTCCCAGCATTTGAACATAAAATTGCTTTAAAAATCATTGAAGAGGAACTTGGCTCCCCTGCTAATGAATTATTTGAAGAGTTTCCAAATAGTCCTATTGCTTCAGCAAGCTTAGGTCAAGTTTATAAAGCAAAATTAAATAATTCTTATCTAGCGGTGAAAGTACAACGGCCAAATTTATACTTCCTTATAAGAAGGGATGTTGTAATCTTAAGGTTTTTAGGAACTTTTTTATCCCCACTTTTACCATTAAATATAGGTGTTGGAATTGGAGAGATAATAGATGAATTCGGTAAGGCACTTTTTGATGAAATTGACTATCAAAAAGAGGCCGAAAATGCTTTGAGATTTGCAAATTTATTCAAAGAAAATCCAAATATTTTTATTCCTAAATTAGAAAAACAGTTTTCATCCAAAAGGGTAATCACAACTTCTTGGATTGATGGAGTTAAGTTAAGAGATCGATTTTTACTAGAGGAAAATAACTTAATACCTGCTTTGTTTATAAAAACATGTGTCATCAGTGGACTACAGCAATTATTTGAATTTGGATATTTTCATGCAGACCCACATCCAGGAAATATTTTTGCTCTCAAAGGAGGAAATGCAGATTGTGGGAATTTAGCTTATGTTGATTTTGGAATGATGGATACTATTACAAATTCAGATAGACTTACTCTTATTAAGGCAATTGTTCACATAATAAATGAAGAATATTATCTTCTCGCAGAAGATTTCCAGAAATTAGGTTTTTTAACTAAAGAACAAGATCTTCAAAAACTTGTTGAACCATTAAAAGAAGTTCTAGGAGGATCTTTTGGCGCTGAGGTTGGTAATTTTAATCTTAAAAATGTAACTGACAAATTCTCAAAATTAATGTATTCCTATCCTTTTAGAGTCCCAAGTAGGTTTGCCTTGATAATAAGAGCCGTTGTTAGTCAAGAGGGTTTAGCACTAAGGTTAGATCCTGAATTTAAAATTCTAAAAATAGCTTATCCCTATATTGCAAAAAAACTACTGACCGATAATTCTGAAGAGATTTTAGAAATACTTTTAGAAGTCGTTTTTGATAAAAAAGGTCAAATCCAAATAGAAAAAGTTGAAAGTTTACTAAACATTTTATTTAGAGATTCAGAGAATATTAATTCAGATCTCATACCAGTTGCGAATGCTGGATTAAAATTATTTGTCAGTAAAAAAGGATCCGAAGTCAGGAAGAATCTTCTTTTAAGTCTTATAAAAGATGAAAAATTAGAATTTACTGATGCAAAAAAACTCTTAGCTTTAATTAGAGATACTTTTAGCCCTCTAAATATTGCAAAAAGTGCAGTACAAAATATTATTTCAACAGTTTAGTTTTTATAGTTAATTAACTTACCTATGAATTTAATTTTATTAGAATTGGATGTAATATTTTAAAAATGAGAAGTAAAAGGATTATTTAGCTTTGGAAGATTAAATGAATATTTTGAAAAATCTCTTTTTATTTAATAAAAAATATGAAAAAAGTAAAGAATTTAGTCCTGAATTGGTTGATCAATCTTTAGAAATTGCAAAGTTAGTAAAAGAAGCAAGAATTAAACAAAACCTAACAATTAAAGAATTGTCATACATTTCAAAAATCCCTGAACGAATAATAAACTCTATTGAAAATAATAATAAAATAACTAGGCCAGAGTATCCTTTTATAAGATCTATATTAATTAAATTAGAGGAATGCTTAGTATTAAAAAAAAATACATTATTAAATTTAGCAGTTAAAGAAAGAAAAATTTTAAAGAAAAAGGGAAAGGATTTTATGTTCAGTAAATTCGATCTTATAAATACATGGCAAGGAAGTCTTTTGTATTTTTTTATATTAGTTTTAACTATTTTTATATTAAAGAGATACTTTATTTTAAATGTAAATGTTATTGAGATTCAAAATATTGAAAATCAAATTATTGATAAATAATTTTTAATAATATCTACATTAGAGTTCTCCCACAATTATTTCCTAGCTCACTAAAAATTTTTATATTGTTTTCTATTTCTTCTAAAGGACAATTTAACTTCCATTTCCAGTTATTTTTTGTGGTCCCAGGTTTGTTTAATCTACTTGAATCATCTAGAGATAATAGATCTTGTAATGGAGCGATGAAAAGATTAGCATTTGTCTCCATGCCAATTTCTATTAAATCCCAAGAGGGATTTTCTGAAAATTTATACTCATCTTTTATTCTTTTTTGGGATTCATAATCTAAATTTTCCCACCATGAAACAGAAGTAGAGTTGTCGTGAGTCCCTGTATAAACAACCCAATTTTCTCCTTCAATATTCTTTGGTAAATAAGGATTATCTTCATTGCCATCAAAAGCAAATTGTAATATTTTCATGCCAGGTAGTTCAAAGTTTTTCCTTAATTTCTCTACATCTGGAGTTATTACTCCCAGATCCTCCGCAATAATAGGTAGATAGTTACCCCCTAGATCCTTTTTTACTTTATTCAATAGTGTTTTGCCTGGAGAATTTATCCATTTTCCAATAATTGCCGTTTTAGAATTGCCATTAACTCTCCAGTAACCTGCTAAACCCCTGAAATGATCAAATCTTAATATGTCCACAAGTTCAAATTGTCTTTGAAATCTTTTTCTCCACCAATTGAAATTAGTCCTTTTATGCTTTGACCAAAAGTAAGTTGGGGTACCCCATAATTGTCCTGTTGATGAAAAATAATCAGGTGGAACACCACTTTGAAAGATTAAATCTCCATTTTTAAAAATTGAAAATAACGATTTATTACTCCATACGTCAGCGCTGTCTCTAGAGACATAAAAAGGCAAATCTCCTATCAGCTTAATATTTCTTGATTTTGCAAAGTTTTTAATGACGCTCCATTGCTCATCAAGATGCCACTGTATTAATTTTTTAATAAGTATCTCTTCGCTTTTTTTCTTGATCCACGATTTTAAGAACTTGTTATTTTTTATTTTAAATTCTTGAGGCCATTCCCACCAAGGCAACATATTAAATTCCTCTCTTATAACAACAAATGTTGCATAATCTTCAACCCAAGAATTACTACTGATCCATTTATAGAAATTAATTTTTCTTTCTTCAGATTGTGAACTCCAACCTTTCAAAAGGAGGTTACCTAATTTCTTTGTTAAATCATCAGCAATATCAAAATCAAAATGATCTTTGTTCTTATTTGTTGGACCTAGACTTTCTTTATTTGAAATAAAGATAAAACCTTTCTCGATTAAGTCATCTATATCCAAAAACCATGGGTTCAGTGCAAAGCTAGATGGGGAACTATATGGAGAACCTGTAGAGTCAGTAGGTGTAAGAGGTAAAAATTGCCAGTATTCAATTCCATGCTTATGTAGTTTTTTTATCCACTCTTTAGCTCCTCTACCAAAAGTTCCACATACTCTTCCTCCCGGAATACATGATGGATGCATAAGTAAGCCTAATGATTTTTTTGCAAGAATTGGCTCTACAGGCATTTTTTAATTATATTTTGATTCTTTACAATTAAAATGTTTTTAATCCTCTAAATTCAACCATATACAAATTTCTTTTAATTGACAAATTTTATTTTTGGTTTCTAAGACTGAAAAAATATAAATTTTGATTTTTAATCAATATTTTTTTTTTAATTAATGGGACTTTTGAAAACATCTAGTTATTATCTTTTGCGAAATTCACATAAACGACTACGATAAGAATATAGTTTTATGGTGCAAATTTCGTGACAAGTTTTATCACGGCAATGCAGAGTAAAGAATCGAACTTTAATCTATCTAATAGTAGATTAAGGCTAGTAAGTGGGACAACAAATCCTAAATTAGCTGAAGAAATTGCATTATACTTAGGGATCGAAAATGTACCTTTAATATCTAAAAGATTTGCAGATGGAGAACTTTATGTCCAGATTCAGCAATCTATTAGAGGTTGTGATGTCTTCCTAATACAACCTACGTGTGCTCCTGTAAACGATAGTTTAATGGAGCTTATGATCATGGTTGACGCATGCAAGAGAGCCTCTGCAAGGCAAATTACGGCTGTAATTCCATATTATGGATATGCAAGAGCAGATAGAAAGACCTCAGGAAGAGAGTCTATAACAGCAAAATTAACTGCTAATTTACTAGAGAAATCAGGGGTTGATAGGGTTCTTGCTATGGACTTGCACTCTGCTCAAATACAAGGCTATTTTGATATACCATGCGATCATATTTACGGTTCACCTGTATTAATTGATTATCTAGAAAGTCTAAATTTAGAAGAAATAGTTGTAGTATCTCCCGATGTGGGTGGAGTGGCTAGAGCAAGAGCATTCGCAAAATTAATGAATGATGCTCCGTTAGCTATCATTGATAAAAGGAGATCTGCGCATAATATCGCTGAAAGTCTAACAGTTATTGGTGAAGTCAAAGGTAAAACGGCTATTCTTATAGACGACATGATAGACACGGGAGGCACAATTTGTTCTGGAGCAAAATTACTTAAAAAAGAAGGAGCTAATAGAATATTTGCATGCGCCTCACATGCTGTATTTTCTCCTCCTTCTTATGAAAGATTAAGTACTAAGAATCTTTTCGAACAAGTTATTGTTACTAACAGCATACCAGTTATAAATAAAGATAATTTTCCCCAGTTAAAAGTTCTTTCTGTCGCAAATATGTTGGGGGAAGCTATTTGGAGAATCCACGAAGAGAGTTCCGTTAGTTCAATGTTTAGATAAAAGAAACTATTGCTTTTACAATCCTTGTAGTTTCTTAAGTCTCTCAGTCTCAATCTTAAATTGGGTTTCAATTTTTTCAGGAACGTTATCCGGACAGACTTTTAGAGCTGATTCAACTAATTGAAGAGAAGCAATAAATTGTAATTTTTTCATATCTATCGTTTGTTCTTTTTTTCTTTCTATGATTTTTCCTCCATGTTTTTGTGAAACCACCGACGCAAATGTTGCTGAGGCAACGTTTAATGTTTTTGGGAAATCCAAATCAAACCCTTTTCTTGTCGCATTACATAGAAATGAAACACCCATACCATGATATAAATCTAAATCATTTTTGTTAGCTGGGGAATACTTAATATTTGCATTTACACTATTAAATTTAATATTTGTATCAAATAAAAAAGATAAAAAAATTAGAGGAATTGCAAAAAAGGTGGATATTTTAAAACCCATATTTGATTTATTTTACATTGATATTATAAAACATAACATTTTTTATTTTTTTAAATAATCTTCAAACAGAATTTATTTAATAATTTTAATTTCATGATGATTTTCTACTATTTTCAGCTTATTTTTGCTCCATGAATATATAACTCTAAATCTATAATTGTCCGAATCTACAAGTCTTGTATGTTCAACTATGTACCAATCTTTATAAGAAGACTCAAAAATCATTTCGTGTTCGTCAACCTGCTTAATATTTGATATCCCTTCATCATTACTTAAATAAAAATTTTCCCTCATAAGTTGATGGCCTTTTAAGAACGCACGCATTTCTCCTCGTTCTTTAAACTGGGGGTTTTCGTTAAAAAAATTATATTTTTTTTCTGGGTACCAATTGAATTTATAGTGCGATTCCCATTCGGATTTATTCTCTAGAGCTTGTATATTTAAATTCATAATTAAATTATAAGTTTTTTGTACTTCATCAAGAAAATACGTTCTATTAGATTTCCATAATCCAATATTCCTCGAAAACCACCTTTTTAAATTACTATTTAAATTAATTTCTGGAGGATTTTCTCCGAAATGTAAATTTTTCTTTGAATTAATAGCAACCATATATAAATAAGTCCTATTTATTTCATAGCCTATCTGTAAAATAAAAAAAAATATCTTAATGTGTTCATAAGGATTAACAGCTTTTCAACACTTCAGAGGAAATCATTTGAATGATAAAAAAGAGTTAAAATTAATACTTATAGCAGCTAGAAATCAACTTTCTAGTAATGATATTAAGTCCCTAATTGCTTATTTAGAATCAGATGATTGTGAATTTGAGATATCTCTACAGATTTCTGAGCCAACAGAACAACCTGAATTACTTGAGTTACATAGATTAGTTGCTATTCCTGCTCTTATAAAAGTTTCCCCAGCTCCAAAGCAAATATTTGCTGGAAGTAATATTTTCTCTCAGTTACAAAAATGGCTGCCAAGGTGGACACAGGAAGGGTTAACAAAAAATCTAGGGATTAATTTACAACCATCCAAAATCGATTCAATCAGAACTCAAAAAGAATTTTTATTGGAAGATGAACTTCTTGTTTTAAGACAAGAAAATGAGACATTAACTAAAAGGATAGAGTCTCAGGAAAGATTATTAAGAATGGTAGCGCACGAATTAAGAACCCCTCTTACTGCTGCTACTTTGGCTATTCAAAGTCAAAAACTCGGACAAATAGATATTTCAAAATTGCAAGAGGTAATTAAAAGACGTCTAGAAGAGATTGAACTTTTATCTCAGGATCTCTTAGAGGTTGGAACAACCAAATGGGAGGCGTTATTTAATCCTCAGAAAATTGAATTAGGTAATATAAGCGCTGAAGTAATACTCGAATTAGAAAAATTCTGGAGATTGAGGAATATTGAAATTGATACTGATATTCCATCTGATCTGCCAAGTGTATTTGCAGATCAAAGAAGAATGAGGCAAGTATTTTTAAATTTAATTGAAAATGCTATTAAATTTTCTAAAGACTCAGGGTCTATAAAAATCACTATGATTCATAAGACAAATCAATGGGTAGAAATAACAATTTGTGACAAAGGGGCAGGGATTCCTTTGAGTGAACAAAAAAGAATTTTTCTAGATAGAGTTAGGCTACCCCAGACTTCTGAAGGAACCTCAGGATTTGGGATTGGATTATCCGTTTGCAGGAGAATAGTACAAGTTCATGGAGGAAGAATATGGGTTGTCTCTGAAATTGGTATAGGTTCTTGCTTCCATTTTACAGTTCCTGTGTGGCAAGGACAAAACAAAGAGCAACAATACTTGACGAAAGGCTAGCTTTACTCCTAATTTTAACTAGTTGTTATTCTAATCACCTGGCCCCATCGTCTAGAGGCCTAGGACACCTCCCTTTCACGGAGGCGACAGGGGTTCGAATCCCCTTGGGGCTATTAATTTAAATTTATAACTATCTTTTTGATGATTTTGCTTGCCTATCCACGGCAATCAAATTTTCAGAGAGATCTTTTTTTAGTCTTTTCTCTATCATGCCTATCGGCATCCACTGACAACCTTGTACGGTAAGATCATAAATTAATGAATTTTTTGAAGTGTTTTTAATGTTTTGAATTTTCCAACTACCTTCAAATTTCCTGAAATCACCTTTTATTAAATCAAATTTTAAGAGACCAAGCTCTTTATCTTCATATAGGTCTATAGTTACTTCAGCTGAAAATTTCATACCAAGGAAATCCTGAGCCCCAACTTGTTTAAGATGTACATTATTTTCCTTCTGAAATATTTTTTTGCTCGATAAAAGATTTGGGATGTAAAGATTTAGTCGATCATAATCTGTTAAAACATTCCACAAAGAATCGAAACTTGCAGAAGTTGTGAGTTGAGCTGCTAGTCGTCTTGTTCCGCCAGAAAGCTTTTCCATCGTCTGCTCAATTGTCCTAAAATCATTGTTTTTATAATGATTCATCGATTCATGAGGATTGTTCATAGAAAGAATTTTATTTAGATAAAAATCATTTCTGTGTAACTATACTGATAAAAACAACAAATACTGAAAAATAAAAATAATTTCATCTATTTATTCCGATCTCAAAACGTAACCATTTTTGTGAAATCACTACAAATTAAACTACAAATTGATAATCTTTTATTAAAGAAATTTAAAAAATGTATTCACAAGCAAAAGTAATCGCAGGGGGATTAGCTCATATACCAGTGGTAATAGCTGTTTTTTATTTTATACTCACAACTTTTAATAAAAGAGCTTTAAAATTTGTTGAAGAAACAAAAACAAAAAAACCTGAATCAAAAGCTGTTGAACCAAAAAAACCAGCTGTTTCGAAAGTAGAAAATTCAAAAATAGAGGATCCAAAAATAGAAACTCCAAAAGTGGCAAAGAAAAAACACGCAGATGTTCCAGTCAATATTTACCGTCCTAAGACACCATTCGAGGGAACAGTTATTGACAACTATAGTCTTCTCAAAGAAGGAGCAATTGGTAGAGTTAATCACATAACTTTCGATCTTAAAGAAAGTGATCCATTTTTAAATTATGTAGAAGGCCAAAGTATTGGTATTATGCCTGCTGGTGAAGATGCTAATGGAAAACCTCACAAATTAAGACTATACTCAATAGCTAGTACCAGACATGGAGATGACTTTAATGGAAATACAGTTTCTCTTTGTGTAAGGCAGCTTCAGTATGAAAAAGATGGTGAAACCATTAATGGTGTATGCTCTACTTACTTATGCGATATTAAGCCAGGAGATAAAGTAAAAATAACAGGTCCTGTAGGTAAAGAAATGCTTCTTCCTGAAGAAGAGGACGCTAACATAGTTATGTTGGCAACTGGAACTGGAATAGCACCAATGAGGGCTTATTTAAGAAGGATGTTCGAACCAACTGAAAAAGAAAAAAATAAATGGAATTTCAAGGGTAAAGCTTGGTTATTTATGGGTGCCCCAAAATCAGCTAATTTGTTATACGAAGAAGATCTTCAAAGATACCTTGCTGATAATCCAGATAATTTTAAATATACAAAAGCCATTAGTCGTGAGCAGCAAAATACAAAAGGTGGAAGAATGTACATTCAAGACAGAGTTTTAGAGTCAGCCAATGAACTTTTCAATATGATTGAAGATGAAAAGACACACATATATCTTTGTGGATTAAAGGGTATGGAACCTGGAATAGATGAAGCAATGACTAAGGCAGCAGATGAAAAAGGCTTGAACTGGTCAGAATTAAGACCTCAACTAAAAAAAGCAGGAAGATGGCACGTAGAAACTTATTAAATTTTTGATATTTAGATTTAGTCTTAACCTACTAAATACTTTTTGGTTTAGACACAATATGTAGCTAATATTTGAAAAAAAGAGGATTTTAAATAAAGAACACTAAAAATATGCCTTCAACTTTAAGTAATCCTCTAAGATTAGGTTTACGGCAGGAAAGAGTCATATCTCCACAATGCTTAGTAATATTTGGCGCTAGTGGAGACCTTACTCATAGAAAATTAATACCAGCCTTATTTGAACTCCATTTGCAAAGAAGAATTCCCAGTGAATTTGGAATAGTTGGTTGTGCTAGGAGACCTTGGACTGATAATGAGTTTAGAGAAAAGATGAAAGTAAAGCTATCAAATCAAATATCCGGGAAAGAAAAGGAATGGGAACAATTTTCTAATTATCTTTTCTATGAACCAGTTGACTTACAGCAAAGGGATCATGTAGTAAGGCTATCTAGAAGATTAAATGAAATTGATAAAACACAAGCTACGCATGGGAATAGAACATTTTATTTATCAGTATCTCCGAATTTCTATGCAAGTGGATGTAAAGCTCTTAAAGCAGCTGGCCTTTTAGATGACCCTAAGAAAAGTCGTTTAGTGATTGAAAAACCTTTTGGAAAAGATTATTCAAGTGCAAAAAAATTGAATAAGATCGTTCAAAGTTGCGCTGAAGAAAGTCAAATTTATAGGATTGATCATTATTTAGGTAAAGAGACAGTTCAGAATATTCTTGTTTTGAGGTTTGCTAACACTATTTTTGAACCAATCTGGAACAGGAATTATATATCAAGTGTCCAAATTACTTCATCTGAAACAGTGGGTGTTGAAGATAGAGCAGGTTATTACGAAAGCTCTGGAGCTTTAAGGGATATGCTTCAAAATCATATGACTCAAATGCTTGCTGTTACTGCTATGGAACCTCCCGGAAAGTTTGAACCAGAAGCAATAAGAAATGAAAAAGCTAAGGTTCTTCAAGCTTCAAAACTTGCTGACGAAAATGAACCATGGAAATGTTGCATAAGAGGTCAATATGGGGAAGGAGGAAATATTTTAAATCGACTCAAAGGATATAGGCAGGAAGATGGTGTTGATTGTAATAGCACAACAGAAACTTTTATTGCGACAAAAGTTTTCGTTGATAACTGGCGTTGGCAAGGGGTTCCTTTTTATTTGAGAACAGGTAAAAGGCTACCTAAAAGACTTGGTGAAATAGTCTTGACTTTTAAAGACGTTCCTGTTCATTTATTTGAATCAACAATAATAAATCCTGCCCCAAATCAACTTATCCTTAGAATTCAACCAAATGAAGGTGCCACTTTCAAATTTGAGGTAAAATCTCCTGGTTCTGGAATGAAATCAAGACCTGTTGAGATGGAATTTTCTTATGCTGAATCATTTGGAGAACCCTCAGATGAAGGCTATGTAAGATTATTAGCTGATGCAATGCTTTCTGACCCAACCCTATTTACTCGAAGTGATGAAGTAGAGGCAGCCTGGAAACTCTATACGCCATTAATAGAATTGATGGATAATTCTCCTTGGAAGTTACCTATTTATAACTATGAATCTATGACATGGGGACCTCCTGAGTCTGATCAATTAATTTCAAAAGATAATATTTTCTGGCGTAGACCTTAAAAATGAAACCTCAACTAACACTCCAAACCCCTTTAGAGTTGCCTTATCAGGAAATTTCTAATTACCTTAATAAATTATGGATTTCAGAAGACAATGATAATAGTGGAGCAAATACTTTTACATTAATGGTCTGGCAGCCTGCTTGGCTAGAACAGTGTTTGGTTCAAAAAGGATTAGTAAATGGACCAATTACTGGAAACTTAAGTTCAGAGATAATTAAAGTTGCTAAAAAATTTATATTAGATCAAGGACTTCCCATCAGTACTTCCCTTAATAGTGAAGAATTATTGAATTTGTTGAAGAAAAATTTATCTAATAAAGACTTTGAGGATTTTAGAGGACAATTTTTTGAATCATCAATAAGTACATTAAATCCAAGAAGATTAATAACTCTAGCGCCAACATTAAATAAAAATTCAGATATCAAAACTTTTGTTTCCGCTTACTGTCCATTAAGTGATACTCCAGCTATGCAACCTATATGTGGGGATTTAGTTGTTATAAGGGGGGACTCGGCCTCAATATCTAATAAAGGATTAAAAATAATTGATGAATTATCAATTGATGAATTACCTTTATGGTTGTGGTGGAATGGAAGCTTGGATGAATCGCCTGAAATCTTTGAATATTTTACTAATTATGGTCTAAGGTTAATAATTGATACTGCTCTTGGATCGCCTCAAAGATGCTTAAAAGTTTTAGATCAATTAAATAATTCAAATAAAGCTATTAATGATTTGAATTGGGTTAGATTGAAAAATTGGAGGGAATCATTGGCAATGATTTTTGATCCGCCCTCAAGGAGGCCAATTTTAGATCACATTACCGATATTGACATTGACATTGCGGGAGATCATATTATTCAAGCTTTGTTTTTGATTTCATGGATTAGCGATAAACTTGGTTGGTCTTTTCTAAGAGTTGAAAGGAATATTGAATCAATAAAAATAGAATTTGAAAGAACTAATGGCGAAATAATTTCTGCATCAATTAATCCCTTATCTTTGGGAAATCCAAGTATTCATTTAGGACAAGTTATTGGATTGAGGCTGATTTCAAAAATTAGTGAGGTTCAAAAAAATAACACTTGTGTAATACTTGGATGTGAATCAGTGGAATGTATGAGACTTGAGGCCGGGGGAATGGCTAATATGGAATTAATAGAACAAGTTGTCCCAAATTCTTTTTCTACATCAGAGTACGATGTTAGTAAATTATTGGGAAGTAGTAGAGGTAATACTAGTCCTCTTTTTGAAAATTCTATTAAAATAGCTCTTCAAATATTTAATGGTTTTAATAACTAATAGATGCCTTGTGTAATATCTTCTCCTTCAACCGATAGTGGAAAAACTACATTATCGCTTTTACTATCTTGTTGGGCATTCTCAAAAGGTATAAAGATACAAACTTTCAAGGTTGGCCCAGATTATCTTGATCAACAACAACTTAGTTCAATTGGCCAACCTATTTGTAGGAATTTGGATATTTTTTTAAGTGGTGAGGAGTGGGTTCAAGAAAGTTTTTTAAAACATTCTTTGAAATCTGAATTCTCATTAATTGAAGGAGCAATGGGTCTATTTGATGGATTAGGGTCAACAACCTATTCCAGCACGGCAAATATCTCTAAACTTCTCAATGCTCCAATAATTTTTATTGTTAATGCTAGAGGTCAAGTAGCTTCTCTTTTGGCAACTATTCGAGGTTTTAGAGATTTTGACAGTGAGTTGTCAATAGCAGGAATTATATTTAACAACGTTAATTCAGATAGACATAAAAAATTAATCAAAGAAGTTTTTAAAAATGAAGAAATCGAAATTCTAGGTTTTTTGCCATCTGATTCAAGAATAACCTTAAAAAAAGCTAATTTAGGTTTGATATCTCCAATGGATAATGGAAAAGAAATTGATGTTGAATATTTTGCAAATTTCGCCGAAAGAAACCTTGATGTATTTTCTCTAATTAAATTCCTGAAATCTCCTCAAAAAAAAGTATTTAATTCTATCAATTTTAAAGATTTCAAAATTGACAAAAGTAAACCTATCGCAATTGCAGAAGATAAAATCTTTCATTTTCAATACCCTGAAACTAAGGAGTTTTTGAGTGAAATAGGTATTCCATTGATTTCATGGAGTATTTATGATGATGAAGAAATACCAAATGAGGCTTCTTCTTTAATTCTTCCTGGAGGATTCCCTGAAAAATATGCTCATCATATAAGTAATTCTACAAAAAGCTTAAATTCGTTAAGGAAATTTCGAAAAAATGGATTTATATATGCTGAGTGCGGTGGGATGATGATTTTAGGAGACTTCATAAAAGATGAAAATGGTAATAATCATAAAATGAGTGGCATCCTGCCTTTTAGATCAAAAAAAAGTAAACTTTCAGTAGGTTATAGATACATTAAGGGTTTAAAAGATACTCCTATAATTAAACAAAATCAATTAATTAGAGGACATGAATTCCATTATTGGGAAATTGAAAATAATTTATCTGAACTTGATTTTGGGAAAGCTGAACATCAGAAGAAAATTTCTTCCCCTTGGAAAATTAAATCTTGGGAAACGGAATACAAAGAAGAAGGATTTTTTGATGAAAAATTACATGCAAGTTGGATTCACTTACATTTGCCAAGTTCTCCAGAGGTTGCAAAAAACTTTATAGATGCCACCCAAATTACTTTTTCAAGGCATTCTTAATTTATTATTAAATCAAATATTTTGAGAGGAGAACCTAAAAAAAACATTCCGGGCAAAGTGATTAATGGTCCTAAAAAACTCCCCACAATGACCTCAATTTTTGTATGACCTAGGGTTTCTTTTAACAGTAATTCAGATTGTGGGTCTAGTTTTTTTGATAATTTATTAATTTCTGCAGCTTGAACCCCAGCTGATTTTCGAACACCACTTGCGTCATACATAACTATTAGTGCTACAGCAACTGATAATGCAAATATTGAGCTATCAAATCCTAATTCATACCCTATACCAGATGTAGCGCCAGTTATTAATGCGGAATGACTTGAGGGCATACCACCTGTCTCGAACATAATTCCAAATCTTATCTCTCCAGTTGAAAAGAAATTGAATACGATTTTAAAAAATTGAGCTAGCAAACAGGATAATAGGCTCCAGAAAAGTACTGAATTATTAAAAAAGGGAAAAAACTCAGACATAAATTACAAAAAATTATCTGTCTCTATTTGTAATAAAGTCGGCTAAAGATATTAAATACTTTGCATCTGCACCCCAAGGTTCAATTGCTTTTTTTGCTTTTTCAACTAAATCAAATGCTCTTTTCTTTGACTCCTCCATTCCAAGTAATTTAGGGTAAGTAGTTTTGTCCGCTAAAAGATCTTTGCCGGCAGTTTTACCAAGCTTTTCACTGCTGGAAGTTAAATCAAGAATATCATCTATTATTTGGAAGGCTAAACCAATTCCCTCTGCGTATATTGTTAGAGCTTGTAAAAGTTTTTCGTTAGCCCCCGCGATCATCGCGCCTGTTCTTACGCAGGCCTTTAATAAAGCCCCAGTCTTGTGAAGATGAATATATTCGAGAGTTTCAAGATCGACTTCTTTGCCTTCGCATTCCAAATCAACAACTTGTCCTCCGACTAGGCCTGGTGCACCAGCAACAAGTGATAATTCGCCAACAACATTTAATAATCTATTTGGATCGACTCCAGGACTTCTTAAAGAGACCATTTCAAAGGCCCTTGTTAATAAAGCATCGCCTGCGAGAATAGCTATTGCATCTCCATATACTTTATGATTTGTCGGCATACCTCTTCTCAGGTCATCATTATCCATGGCGGGTAGATCATCATGAATCAAGGACATTGTATGGATCATTTCTATTGCTACCGCAGTAGGAACTGCAAGAGAGGGTTCTCCTCCAGCCAAAGAGCAAGATGCTAAGCATAAAATTGGACGTATTCTTTTCCCTCCAGCTAAGAGGGAATATCTCATTGATTCTCTTAATATTTCTGGATTCTCAGGGCCTAAGGAAAAATCAAGTGCTTCTTCAACAACCTTTTTTGTGTTTTTAAGATATTTTTCAAAATCAGAAATACTATTTATAACTTCATTCATTTTATACCTTTAGTAAAAAAAATTTCATAATGGAGCTTATGGCAAAAGGTCATTAAGAGTTGATGATAAACCAAATTGTTTTTGCCAGCTAAAAATAGTATTTACAAGTAACATTGTTACTGTCATTGGCCCGACACCTCCTGGTACGGGTGTGTAAGCAAATACTTTTGAAATGACATCTTCTAATAATACATCGCCACATAATCTGGTTTGATTTTTATCGAAACTTTTTAATCTATGTATTCCAACATCAATAATTACTGCTCCCTCTTTAACAAAACTCGAATCTACAAGATTGGGTTTTCCTGCGGCCGCAATTAGTATGTCAGCTTCTCTACAGACTTTTTTCAAGTTTAATGTTTTTGAATGAGTCATTGTTACCGTGCCATTTAGATTCAACAACATTAGCGATAGTGGTTTCCCAACAAGTAAACTTCTTCCAATTACAACAATTTTCTTACCTTCAATTGTAATATTTTGGGATCTTAATAAATTAATAATTCCTGCTGGCGTACATGATCTCATCCCAGGCTCATTTTTCACTAATTTGCCGATGTTTATCTCATTTAATCCATCAACATCTTTTCTTGGATTGATATAACTTATAAGTCGCTGCTCATCAAACTTTCTGGGGATAGGAAGTTGTAGCAACATTCCATCAATATCCTTATCAGAATTAAGTTTGATTATTAATTGTTCAACTTCTTTTTGCTCTACACTATCTTTTAGATGAAAGATAAAGCTCTTTATTCCAATCCTTGAACATGCTTTTTCCTTGTTATTAACGTAAACACCACTCGCAGGGTCTTCCCCTATTCTTATTACAGCTAAGCCCGGAGCTCTTTTTGCAAATTTTTTATTACTAGAGACATAATCATTTAATCTTTCTTCAATTTCAAGAGATAATTTTTTACCATCTAATTTTAATGACATTTAGAAAAACATCTCCTTTTTACACCTAGCATGCCTATAATTCTAAATTATTCAAATAGATTTATTTATATTCTGTGCAAAACATCACAACTACCTTAAAGAAATTGTTTAATCTTTGGAGGCGAAGTCAAGTCCCAGTAAAACAACCAATTCAAATATCAAGAATAGATAATCTAATAATTTTCTTAGTATGCATTTTAATTTCAATAATTTCTTCTTATAAACTACTTCTTATCTCGCCTTTAAATATCGCAGATATTTTTTCTTGGTTTTTGACCTTTACTGAAATACTTATTATTTCCGGAGTTTTGATATTAGTTTCAAAAAAAGAGAATCCCACAATTTCTTCAAGACAGATTTTTTTGATCATTACTCTTCTTTTAGCAGTACAAGTTACGAAATTAGCCTTAGCTTCAACCATAAGTCCATTATCTATGATAATTCCACCGGCATTAATAATATCTCAAGGAATGGGAAGCATAACAGCTTTAGCTTGGGTATCAATAGCGAGTCTTATTTGGCCTGAACCAGAAATTGTTATAAATAACAATTTATTTTTTATTTTATTAGTTTGTGCTTCAATAGTATCTCTTCTTGGAGGAAGAATAAGAAGTAGAGCTCAGTTACTTCAGCTATCAATTTTTGTCCCCCTAGGATCGTTCTTGAGTCAATGGATATTGATAGGTAAAGATAAAATATCTTTTATTAATAATAAGCAAGATTTTGTCTTAGTTAATGGGGATATATTTTCTGATTCCTTGCTATTGGCAATAGCTATGCTTTTTACAATTTTATTAATTCCTATTTTTGAATCGATATTCGGATTATTAACTAAAGCAAGATTGCTCGAATTGGCTGATAAGGAGAAACCTCTAATTAGAAGATTATCTCTAGAAGCTCCTGGTACTTTTGAACATACCTTACTTATATGTGGTTTAGCAGAAGAAGCAACAAGAATGATTGGTGGTGATATTGATCTTATTAAAACTGGCGCGTTATATCATGATGTTGGGAAATTACATGCTCCTAATTGGTTTATTGAAAATCAGGATGGTTCAAAAAATCCGCATGACGAATTAGATGATCCTATTAAAAGTGCAGAAGTATTACAGGCTCATGTTGATGAAGGATTGAAATTTGCAAGAAAAAATAGACTACCTAAACCGATAGCTAATTTTATTCCTGAACATCAAGGTACCCTTAAAATGGGATATTTTTTCCAAAAAGCTAAAGAAAAAAATCTCGAAATTAATGAATTTTATTTTAGATACAAAGGCCCTATTCCTCAGTCCAAAGAAACGGCTATTTTAATGCTTGCCGATGGATGTGAAGCAGCACTAAGAGCTATGAATATTAATGCATCAGATAAAGAAGCTTCGAAAACAATTTCTAATATTATCTACTCGCGTATAAAAGATGGTCAATTAGACGATAGTAATTTATCGAAAGGAGAAATCTTTCTAATAAAAAGGGCATTCTTGAATGTGTGGAAAAGAATTAGACACAGAAGAATTCAGTATCCAACTGGCAAGAATAATACTTTTTCTTAAATTTCTATTTTTATAACCTAATACTTCTTCGATGTTTCGGATTACACCAATATATGAGAGCTAACGTACTTAATAATGTTGTTAAAAGAGTAAATCCACCAACTCCATAAATGTCTTGAAGAGTTATGAGCCTTACAACTGAATAAGGACCCATACCAGAAATTACCATTGATAAAGATACCAGAGTTAAAGTTACTCCCCATTTTCTCTCTGCTAAAAGAGCTGCTGAAGAAACTATTCCAACAATTGCAGCAGGCCATCCAATACTTATGGCAAGAGTTATATTCGCAACTTTTAGTGGAGGCCCATAACTTATTATTAAAGCGATTATTGGAAGTGCAATAATGTTGCCGATTAAGCCAGCCCACGAAAGTGCCCAATATCCAAGTACTCTTTCTCTCATTATTTACTGCTTTAACTATTAATTTAATCTACAATATTAGGATGCTTTTTTTAATGCTACTTAATAATCCTAAGAAAATAATTTAATTTGCAGGATTAGATAGAAATTTATTATCAGAATTCTCTAAATTATCAAATTGTGGATGAATTGAATTTTTTTTCTCAGAAAATACAAGTCTATTTAAAGCATTAACGTAAGCATTCGCTGCAGCAACTACAACGTCTGTATCAGCAGAATGACCAGAATATATTTTATTATCTCTTCTTATTCTTATTGTTACTTCGCCCAAAGCATCAATTCCCTCTGTTACTGACTTAACAGAAAATTCAATTAATTCATTAGGAACTTTAGCTAATTTATTTAAAGCCTCGCATACAGCATCAACGGGTCCTGTCCCTATTGATACAGCAGTATCCTCACTATTATTTTCCGTGTTTAGAAGCGAAATGGTAGCAGTAGGCTTAGAGGCGTTACCACAACTTACTTGTACAAGACTTAATTGAAATTTAGCTTCTGGGAGCTGAACTTGTTCACTAACAATTGCTTCTAAGTCTCTATCCGTAATTTCTCTTTTCCTGTCAGCTAAATCTTTAAAACGAGCAAAAGCATCATTTAAATCTTCTCGGCTCAAGTCATATCCCATCTCTTCTAATCTTGCTCTTACAGCACTTCTTCCACTGAGTTTCCCTAAAGATATTTTGTTGTCACTCAAACCAACAGTTTTTGCATCGATGATTTCGTAGGTAAGTCTATTTTTTAAAACTCCATCCTGATGAATGCCTGACTCATGTGCAAAAGCGTTAGCCCCCACAATTGCTTTATTAGGTTGTACGGTCATTCCAGTTAGGTTAGAAACAAGTCTAGAGGTTTTTGTTATTTCTTTTGTTCTTATAGCCGTAAGAGGAGTTGGGGAATCTGGATTTCTTTTGAAAAAACTATTAAAAAAACTTTTCCTAACATGAAGTGCCATTACTAATTCTTCTAGAGAGGCATTCCCGGCTCTTTCACCAATTCCATTAATAGTACATTCTAGTTGTCTTGCTCCATTTTTAACTGCCTCAAGAAAATTGGCTACTGCTAAACCTAAATCATTATGACCATGCACTGAGATTACCGCCTCATCAATATTTGGAACATTTTTATTAATATCGGCAATTAGTTTGCCAAATTCACTAGGAGTTGTAAATCCAACAGTATCAGGGATATTTATTGTTGTTGCTCCTGCAGTAATTGCTAGTTGAATCACTTCGTATAAAAATTCAGGGTCGCTCCTTGAGGCATCCTCACAAGAAAACTCAATATCATCTACTAAGGATTTTGCATAGTTAACCATTTCTGGAACTATTTGAAGAACATCTTTTCTGGTTTTTTTAAGTTTATGTTTAAGATGAATATCACTTGTCGCTATAAAAGTATGTATTCTTTTCTTAGGAGCTGGACTTATTGCTTCGTAACATGCCTTTATATCCCCTTTAGATGCTCTAGCTAAACCGCATATTATAGGGCCATTTTCTTTTCCTACGGTATTAGCAATTTTATTAACAGCTTTAAAATCTCCTGGACTTGCGAAAGGAAATCCAGCTTCAATAACATCTACTCCTAATCTTGCTAGTTGATGGGCGATAGCAAGTTTTTCTTCGAGATTTAAACTGGCACCAGGTGATTGCTCTCCATCTCGAAGAGTTGTATCAAATATCAAAATTCTTCCAGGATCTTTTGACATCAGATGAAATAGCCTAAGCTTATTTTAAGCTAATTAAAAAAATTTGACTAGATTTAGCTCAATAAAAATTTGAAGAAAGTTTATAACTTAAATAATATTGGTTAAAATTCTGAAAAAAAAAATCAAATACTTAAATTTTTAAAGTATTCTTTTAGGATTAAAGCCTCGTATTATAAAAAATAATTTCGATTTTTTATAGAACTATAGGCATATATTTAAAAAGTATGAATGGGCAATACTCTAAAAATAATGTTTTAGGCCAGTTAGCGATAGTTTTACATGCTCATCTACCTTATGTCAGAAAA
>MWOQ01000191.1 GCA_002026145.1 Prochlorococcus sp. HOT208_60m_813L03
CTCTCTTCTTTGAATTTTTCTAGTTCTTGTGGCGTCTCATTCAAGTTTAACCCTGCATAATTAAATGCAGTTAGGTATCTTGGAAGGACATTGAATTGATTGAATAGTTTCATAAGACCTCCTAGATCTATATCTATATTGTCCTCCTATTAACTTGAAATTCATAGAGTATTATTACCCGAGTAGAAGTGCTTTGTGGTTTATACGAATATCTTTTTCTATTCAGTAGGAGTAGAAATAATTCAGGAGTCAAAAGCACTTCATCGACTTTGTGGACAGCGAGGTGCATATGACTCGAAGAGGGCAAACAAATGCCCTCTTATTTTATGTTTAGGTAAATTTGATTTTTACCTAAAACGTTCTTATGCATCAAGGAGTAATTTTTTTAGAGAATTTAATCTTTAATAATTTTCTTGTAGATTGACAGTCGATCTAGAGTAGAAAGATAAACCATCTTTTGTTATGGAAGCAAATAAGAATAAGAATCTTGGTAATGCAGGTGAGTTTTATGTATTAGCACAGTTAGCACAAAGGGGTTATATCGCAGGCAAAACAGATGATGGAACAACATTAATAGATGTTATAGCAACTAATCCAGATAATCTAAGCACAATAAATATACAAGTTAAAACAAGAACAATTGACGGCAAGAGAAGTTCTTGGATGATGGGAAGGAAAAATGAGCAAATACATAAGAATCTTTGGTATGTCGTAGTAGAAATTGGTTCAAATGATGTATTGCCTAACTTCTTTATTTTTAAAAGTTCTGAAGTGAGTAATTGTATAAAAGAAACATTGAAAGAATATATGAGTACTCCTAAGAAAGATGGAGGTCAAAGAACAGATAAAGGTATAAGACATTTTGAACCAAGCGAAAAATTCAAAGAAGAGAGAAAAGACAACTGGGATATTATGTTTCAACAAACTTAAGACAATGGAAAGAGAAAATGATTACTACAATGATGGATTAGATCCATCTGAAGAATATTTCAGAAAGGAGAAAAAAAGTAATGATGAGGATACCTATTTCCCTCCAGAAGAATCGGAACCACCTCATTATTAAAGGTATAAAAATGGAATTAAAATTTTAATTATGCAACCACCAATGACTTCTGAAGAATTAGAAGAAATATATCCCGACCTAGAACCTTGGCAAAGGGATCAACTTGAAGTTTGGCACAGAGGATGGATTACAAAAATGATGACAGGAGAAGCAACCTCGGAAGAATATAATGCTGCAATTCCTCCACATCCAGATCCTCATCATCCTGAAGAGGATGGATAAAATAAAGTTAAAGATTTCTAATGTTGCGACTTCTTCCACTACCGATTTTTATTTGCATTTATCTATTCTCTTGGTGGAGATGTAAAAAAAATATTATCGATAGTGATAAGCAACTAAAACCTTGCATAGATTGGGCATATATAAAAAATTTACCTCTCCCACCAAAACCTTCATTTATCGAGTTTTATATTGTTTATGTTTCTTCTTTTTTAAAATTTCCCTTTGGAATAATTATTCAACAACTACCTTTCGCAAAGAAAGTAAGAAAATACGAAAGAGAAATGAAATTAATATTTGATAAATGGAATCTAGAAAAAATTAAAAAATTAAAAAACTAATTTATTAAGGTGTAGAGAAATTTAATTGTCTACGATTTCTCTATAGAGATAGATTTTTACCTTCATGTGAAACCCATGTGAAACCTCCATATCGAGATCCCTTGCAAATAGGTAACAAGATTCTCATGTGAAACTCATGTGAAACCAATTTTTCTAGACTATGACTCAGTTTATACCCTACTTTTCATTCCCACTCAATAGTTCCAGGAGGTTTGCTTGTAATATCATAAACAACTCTATTAACTGAAATTACTTCATTTACAATTCTATTTGCAATCCTCTCCAAAATCTGAAAAGGGATTTTTGACCAATCAGCTGTCATGCCATCTTCACTAGATACACATCGTAAAACTATGGGCCATGCATAAGTCCTTTTATCACCCATTACTCCTACAGTTTTTACAGGTAACAATACTGCAAAAGCTTGCCAAATATCATTGTAAAGACCTGCTTTTTTAATTTCATCTCTTACTATCCAATCTGCATCTCTTAAACAATCAAGTTTTTCATTATTTACCTCTCCCAAAATTCTTATGGCTAATCCTGGTCCAGGGAATGGATGTCTTTTTATAATTTCATCTGGCAAACCTAAAGCAGCTCCAACTTTTCGGACTTCATCCTTAAAAAGTTTTCTTAATGGCTCAACTAATTTAAATTGTAAATCTTTTGGCAATCCACCCACATTATGATGACTCTTAATTTTTACAGCTATTCTTTCACCTGTCTTAGGATCAATATTAGTACCAGCACTTTCAATAACATCAGGATAAAGAGTACCTTGTGCTAAATACTGAAAAGGCCCCAATCTATTGCTTTCCTCTTCAAATACTCTAATAAATTCTTCACCAATAATTTTCCTTTTTTGTTCTGGATCAATAATCCCTTTTAACTTGGCAATAAACCTTTCTCTTGCATTAATGTATTCAACTTTAATGTGAAATTTCTTATCAAAAAAATTCATTAAAAATTCTGGTTCACCTTTTCTCATGAAACCTTGGTCTATAAACATGCATGTAAGCTGATTTCCAATTGCTTTATTTAGAAGAAACGCAAGAGTTGAAGAGTCAACTCCTCCTGACAAGGCGAGCAAAACTTTTTTATTACCAACTTGCTCTCTTATCCTGGGAATAGTTTCCTCTATATAAGTTTCAGTTGTCCAATCAGCCTCACAACAAGAAATCTTATAAACAAAATTTTTAATTACCGTCATCCCAAACTCTGAATGAATAACTTCAGGATGAAATTGTACGCCAAATAATTTCTTTACATCATTTGAAATTGCTGCATGGAGTGTGTTCTCGGTATGAGCAATTTTATGAAATCCATCAGGCAAACAATTAATTGAATCGCCATGACTCATCCACATTATAGATTTATCTTCTACATCAAAAAGAAGATCAGATTCTTGATCTATATTTATTGGTGCTCTGCCATATTCAGCTTTTTTCGTTGCTGAAATAACAGACCCTCCAAGTTCTTCGACCATTAATTGCATTCCATAGCATATGCCAAGAATAGGAATTCCTAAATTAAAAATTTTTTCATCACATTTAGGAGCATTTTGTTCATATACAGAATTTGGGCCTCCACTCAAAATGATCCCTTTAGGATTAATATCATTAATGTCCTCAATTGAAATACAATTACTTACTACAAGAGAAAAAACATTAGTTTCTCTAATTCTTCTTGCAATCAATTCAGAATATTGAGATCCAAAATCTAAAATTAATATTGAAGGATCTCGTTCTTTTTTTAAAGATGTTTGACTCATGTATAAAAGTTAGCTCAATTTATTATCAAAAGCATAATGAATCACAAATTAATCTCATTGAAAATAAGAAATATACTTATTACCGTAAATTCCCGCCCACCTTATATTCCTTTTTCTGTCAAAAATGATTGATGCGATTTCCATATCAGTTTTTACATACCTATTTACATAGGTAAAAGAACGTTTTTCAATTGTATTTGATAAATTCTTGAATAATTTATCAGCTAAAGATTGATTAAATCTTTCAAGAAGTAGTAATGCATCCTCAAGATTATTTAACTGAGATAATTCAACTATTATTTCAGGTAATACATTTTCTTGAACTGCTAAATAAACAAGAATCTCAATTCTTGCATCGGCTAAATGATTATGTGTATGAAAAATACCACCTGCTAATTTAATTAATTTTCCGTGATATCCAAAAAGAATTACAGTTTTAACTTTTTTTATTGCAGCATCAACCAATAATGGTCCAACCCAATTTCCAATTTTGATAATTGGCAAATTAACATTATAAGTTTTGGCCAAATTTAACCCATTTTCACCAATAACAAAAACGACTTCCCCTTTAAAATCACCTTGAATTAACTTTGCTAAATTAGTTCTAGCCTCTTCTAATTGATCTGGTGAAGCACTCGAATAAGTCTCAGCGGAAGTACCAATAATAGATAAACCATCAACTATACCAAATGACTTATTACTAGTTCTTTCAGCTAAAAACGCCCCCTTTGGGAAAATAATTTCTAATTTCAAATTAAAGCCTTCAGGAATTATATCTAATAAATTTTCATACAAAACTTCCTTTGCAAAATCAGAAATGCATATCTCTGATGTATCTTTTTTTATACCTACACCAGATCCTGCAATAATATTTATTGGAATTGTTTGAACAGGGTTTTTAAAAGAAATTTTTTCTAAAGAGGCTATTGTCCATATTTCCAAGTTTTGTGTAATGTCAAGATCTAAGCCAGACCTTGCAAAAGTAATGCCTAATGCATGCGAGTCATCTTTAAGTGAACCAACAGAATGAATTTCGATTTTTATTTCTTTTTTTTCATTAGGAATTTTTAATAGTTCATAATTCTCAAATGGTAATCCTACTAGTTTTTTTAATGCCGACCTAGCAGCTCCAGCAACCCACAAAGGTAGAGAAAATCCTTTTTTCAAATCAAGTAATTGAAAAATATATAATGAGAACTAATCTAAGAATGACCTATTTAACAAAAAGTGGCCATACAACAAAAATTATCATTGATGATTCCTGGACCCACACCTGTTCCAGAAAAAGTTTTACAAGCATTAAGTAAGCATCCAATAGGCCATCGCAGTAAAGAATTCCAAGATCTCGTAGAGAGTACTACTAAAAATTTACAGTGGCTTCATCAAACTCAAAATGATGTTCTAACAATCACTGGTAGTGGTACTGCCGCAATGGAGGCGGGAATAATAAATACCTTAAGTAGAGGAGATAAGGTAATTTGTGGAGAAAATGGAAAATTTGGCGAAAGATGGGTAAAAGTTGCTCAAGAATTTGGTTTAGAAATAATAAAAATTCATTCCGAATGGGGGACTCCACTTGATCCAGAAGAATTCAAAAAGGTATTAGAGGAAGATAAACAAAAAAGAATAAAGGCGGTTATTTTGACTCATTCAGAAACTTCAACAGGTGTAATTAATGATCTAGAAACTATAAGTTCATATATTCGCGAACACAACACAGCATTATCAATTGTTGACTGCGTTACAAGTCTTGGGGCGTGTAATGTACCAGTAGATGAATGGGAATTAGATATCGTTGCTTCAGGATCACAAAAGGGATATATGATACCCCCTGGGCTTAGCTTTATATCAATGAGCCAAAAAGCATGGGAAGCTACTGAAAGTTCTAACTTACCAAAATTTTATTTAAATTTAAAATCATACAGAAAAAGTCTTTTAAGTAACAGTAATCCTTATACTCCAGCTGTTAATTTGTTTTTTGCTTTAGATGAAGCTTTAAAAATGATGAAAGAAGAAGGCTTAGATAACATTTTCCACAGACACAATAAACATAAATTAGCAATGAGCAATGCCGTAAAGGCTTTAAATCTGAAATTATTTGCTGATGAAAAATCTTTAAGCCCTTCAATTACTGCAATAAAAACTGAAGGAATGGATGCAGAACAATTTAGAAAAACAATAAAGGATAAATTTGATATTTTACTTGCTGGTGGACAAGATCATTTAAAGGGGAAAATATTTAGAGTAGGACATTTGGGCTATGTTAATGATAGAGATATTATTACGATTATTTCCGCTATAAGTAACACACTTCTAACACTAGGCAAAATTTCAGCCCAACAGGCTGGTGAAGCATTAGTTATGGTATCTAAATGTCTTGAATAAAGTTAAGTACCTGGCTCTTCAACATTTCCCCCTAATTCAACAATCTTTTTTCTTAAAATAATTGATTTTTTTTCATCTCCCTTAGTTTGAGCTATTGCAAGAGCAAACTCTAATTTTTCTAGCTGATGTCCACCCTCAAAAAAAGATAATTTTTTCTTAATACGGCTTCTATTAGCTTTGTATGAAATTTGCGAAGACATAAGAATTCAAGCTTTAATAAATATTATGCCAATAAAAGGGAACATTACGAGAGTAAAACAAAAATCTAATTTGAAAATAAACCCAAGCAAAAAAATATTTTTCTAATATTATGTCCAAACATCTCTCAAATTTATGCCAAACATAAACCTAATCTATTATCTGATTGCAGGTGGAATTTTTGGAGCTTTAGCTTTAAAAACTGGAATTCCAGCGGCACCTCTTGCAGGAGCTCTTATAGGCGCAAGCATATTAAGCATCAGTGGTAAAGTCGATATAGCAGAGTGGCCAATTGGCACAAGGACAATTTTAGAAATTGGAATTGGAACAGTTATTGGTACATCCTTAACTAAAGACTCAATGGTTGATCTGCAAAGCTTATGGAGACCTGCTATTTTAATAACTTTTACTTTGGTTATTACAGGATTAGCAATTGGATTATGGACCAGCAGATTACTTAATATAGATGTGATAACAACAATTCTTGGTGCTGCACCAGGAGGGATTAGCGGTATGAGTCTTGTAGGTTCTGAATACGGAGTGGGAGCTGCAGTAGCAACTCTTCACGCAGTAAGATTAATTACCGTACTTTTAATTCTTCCTTTAATTGTGAAATGCTTGAATATATTTGGAATAATTAAATCTTAAATTTCTATAGACATATTGACAATAATAGATATTTTTAAATAGAAGATAAAAGCCTAATGCAAAGATTAAAGAATAAAAAATTAATATTATTAGCGTTTGGAATTTGCACTCCTTTAACCCTTACTACGTCAAAAGTAAATGCAAGTTCATTTGGAGCGGAAATTTTTTGTTCCATGAGAGATGGAGGTAATGACCACGAAAGTAGTTGGGAAGCAGCATATACGTATATAAAAAAACAAAAAGGAGGATTGTTCAAAGTTTCACCTAAAAATGCAGCTGCTCTAATTACTGAAACAGTAATAAGAGAAAGAGAGAAATTTAGTTACTGCGTTGAATATTTAGATAATCTTCATCCAAATAGAAAACTAATACGAGATTTAGAAAAAGAAGAAGAAAGAAAAGAAAAAGAAGCAAAAGATAGAGAAAATAAAAGAAAAAAATTACAACAAGAATTAGACGAAACTAATGACGAAATTTCTGAAGAATACACTGATGAAACACTTGATAGGTATAGTTATTAATCAAGGTTACAGAAAGTTAATACTTTTTTCTAAATTTAATAAATACTACTTTGTATCTAAACTTACTAAATCATATTTTTGATGGCAAATTTAAGCTTAAAAACATAATTAAATATTGACTTCTAATATATTCAAGCCATTATTTATTTAACTAAAAAGTCTGAATGCATATAAATGATGCGGTGTTTCTAGAGGATTTATGTCC
>MWOQ01000192.1 GCA_002026145.1 Prochlorococcus sp. HOT208_60m_813L03
TACAAGAACTAGGTTTTTATAACCCAAGAACTAAAGAAACTAGGCTTGATACAGAAGCTTTAAGAACAAGACTTACACAGGGTGCTCAACCAACTGATGTGGTTAGAACTTTATTAGAAAAAGGAGGGTTGTTAGAAAAAATTGAGAGGCCCTCAATAGCAATTGGTAAGGCAAAGTTAGAAAAGGAAAAAATATCTAAAACTAAAGATGAAGATAGTGATAGTAGTAAAGCTGAAAGCGTTAGCGGTGAAACTGAAAGTTAGTGTTGACTAATTTTTATTCTTTTAAAATAAATAAATGAAAGAAGTTTCCAAAACTGGTCACTTCACAATTGATTTGCCAAACACTGATGCTGCTACAGCATTATCAGGACCTGGGAATTCTTTTTTAAAAAAGTTTGAGTCTCTTACAGGTGTTTCTTTAACTATAAGAGGCTTGCAACTTGAGATGAACGGTGTCATATCTAAAATTGAGAGGGCTTCAGCCTTAGTAGAGCTGACAAGACCCATCTGGGAACAAGGACTAGAAGTTCCAGAGGTAGATCTTAAAGCGGCTCTAAGTTCATTAAATATGGGAGAGTCATCTTCACATGCTGAACTTGGGAAAAAAGTTCTTGCCCGTTCCAAAGAAGGAAGATACTTAAGACCAAGGACTATAAGGCAAAAAGAATATGTTGAATCAATTGAAAACTTTGATCTTACCTTTGCAATTGGTCCAGCTGGAACTGGAAAGACATTTTTGGCAACTGTTTGTGCAGCAAGACTATTGAATGAGAAAAAAATAGAAAGGATTGTTCTAACCAGACCCGCCGTAGAAGCTGGAGAAAGCTTGGGATTCTTGCCTGGAGATTTGCAACAAAAAGTAGATCCCTATTTAAGACCCCTATTTGATTCTTTACATAGTATTTTCGGATTTGATAGAACAAATTCATTAATCGATAAAGGAGTTATTGAAGTTGCACCATTGGCATTTATGAGAGGCAGAACACTAGATAACTCTCTGGTCATCTTAGATGAAGCTCAAAACACAACTTGCTCTCAAATGAGGATGTTTTTAACAAGATTAGGTGAAAGATCAAAAATGGTTGTGAACGGAGATATTACTCAAATTGATTTAAAAAAAGATCAGGAAAGTGGCCTTATCGAAGCATCAAGAATTTTCTCTGAAACTGAAGGTATAAAATTTTGTTATCTAACTGTTGATGATGTAGTTCGTCATCCCTTAGTTCAGAAAATTATTGAGGCTTATAAATAACTTTATAACTCTGGAGATCCGTACTCTGAAATTTTAAAAATCAAGTAGAATGTTGTTAAGTTTAAAAAAAAAATGCCAGCAAGTAGTAATTTCAATCAAGCTATTCGTGAAGCACAAACTGGTTCAATTGTTGGACCTAATGTTGTCCAAAAAGCTTTACCCTACGTTGGTGGAGGTATGGTGCTAACTTCTTTAGGAGTTTTAGCAGGTGTCTCACTAATAGCAACAAATCCTAGACTTTTTCAGCCTCTGTCAATAGTTGCTTTAATTGCAGAATTGATTCTGTTTTTTATAGCTACAAGTGCTGCAAACAATGCAAATAATTCAAAGGCCTTGCCATTATTAACAGGATTTAGCTTGTTAACTGGATTCACCTTAAGTGGAATAGTTGCTTTAGCAATAGGAACAATTGGTATTGGTTCTGTAGGAACAGCTGCTTTGGCTACAGGTATAACTTTCGTTATTGCCTCTTACACTGGCCAAAGAATGAGTGACAGCATTGGTCAAGCACTAAGTGGGGTAGTCGGTCTTGGGTTGATCGGATTGCTTATAGCGATGTTTGTCCAATTAATTGGAGGATTCTTCGCCCCAGGAGTTTTTGGGGGTTCAGGACTCGAATTGATAATTGCGGGATTTGGAACTGTCTTATTCGTCGCAATGTCTTTCGTGGATTTCTATACAATGCCAAGAAGATATAATGATGACCAATACCTTGCAGGTGCTTTAGGTATGTATTTAACCTATATAAATCTTTTTGTTTTTATACTTAGATTAATGATTGCTCTTCAAGGCGGTGGAAGGAGAGACTAAATTAATTTCGTAAATAACTAATACTAAGCGTAGATTTGTTTCTACGCTTTTTTTATTGGACGATATCAAGAATTTGTTTTTTTATAAATGCCTTTTGCTCGGAGTCATATTTTACTGAATTATCAAAACTATTGCCCATATCATCTAAGTTTCTAAGGATTTGATTGACTGACTTTGTGACTGACTTAGTTTCTAGCAGTCTTAAAATAGCCTTACATCTATCTGAAATGTTTTCCGATGTAATCTCATATTCATGATTATTATCTCTTCGATGAATAATAATTTGAGCGGAACTCATTATTAAATTTTTTACTACTATGTCTGTTACGGCATCACCACCTTCGTTCAGTTTGTAAATTAGTGAAAAAGGGAGTTTATCTAACAAAAAACAATCTTTATCTGATAAAGCGTATGCAAAAAATCCTCTGAGTCCATTTCTTGTTTTAGTTAGCTCTGCGATTCTATCTGCTAAAACCTCTTCGCTAAGTATATCTTCACCCCACTCTTTACACCATTGTGCCGATATGTTTATTGCTTGCGTGAAAGAAGCTTCTTTTAAATTTATGGTTTTTTTTTCCATTTTTGATCAGAATTTTATTATTGATGCATTAAAAGTCTTTGACTAATTATAGATCTGGGTTTGTAACTTTACTAGGAAGGCCAAATGTCGGTAAATCTACTTTAATAAATAAATTGATTGGAGAAAAAATAACAATTACTTCTCCAATAGCGCAAACTACTAGAAATAAATTAAAAGGAATACTTACTACAGACAATGGGCAAATAATTTTTGTTGATACGCCAGGTGTTCATAAACCTCATCATCGACTTGGAGAGATATTAGTAAAAAACGCAAAATCTGCAATTAATGGAGTTGATATGGTAATTTTTGTAATTGATTCAAGTGAAGAACCTGGTAGAGGTGATGAATATATTTTAAACTTTCTAATCGCAAATAAAACTGAGTTTATTGTTGCATTAAATAAGTGGGATTTGGTTAATAAAGAATTTAGGAATTTACGATTAGATCAATATAGAAGATTTTTTGGAATTAATAGACAATTTCAGATTGTAAGTGCTTCTCAAGGAGAAGGATGTTCTGAACTAGTCGATATGGCTCTTAATTTTCTTCCAGAGGGACCAAAACTTTATGGCGAAGAGACGATTTGCGACCAACCATTAGATAACTTATTATCTGATTTAGTAAGAGAACAGGTATTAAAAAATACAAGAGAGGAGGTACCTCATAGTGTCGCAGTAAAGATAGAAAAGAGAGAGGATATGAAAAGGAAAAATGGCAAAGTTTTTACAGCTATTTTGGCTACTATTATTGTTGAAAGATCAACTCAAAAAGGTATTCTTATTGGACAGAAAGGTTCAATGTTAAAAATAATTGGTCAGTCAGCAAGATCAAATATGTCAAAATTAATTGGTAGTCCAGTTCACCTAGAGTTGTTTGTGAAAGTTGTTCCAAATTGGAGAAAAAAAGAATCAAGGTTAATTGAGTTTGGTTATGAGGAAGATTTCTAGATGAGCGGTTTTAAGTTTGATGTAATTACATTGTTCCCTAAAGCTTTTGAATTAATAAATAATTTAGGAGTCATAACAAGAGCTCTAGATAAGAATTTGATCGATGTAAATTTACATGATTTAAGAGAATATGGAGAAGGCTCTTACAGACAAGTAGACGATAAGCCTTATGGAGGAGGAGCAGGTATGGTATTAAAGCCTGAACCTATTTATAAGGCTTATGAATCAATTAGAAAATCACCTAAAAGTAAAACATTGTTGATGACTCCTCAGGGTAAAGTTTTAAAGCAAAAAGATCTTGCGAGATGGTCCACTTTGGATCAAATAATAATTATTTGTGGTCAATATGAAGGTTTTGATGAAAGGATTAGATGTATAGCTGATGAAGAGATATCGATAGGCGATTTTGTACTTTCTGGAGGTGAAATACCAGCTATATCAATAATTAACGGTTTAACAAGATTGTTGCCAGGAACTCTTGGTGATCCTGAATCTTTGATAAATGAAAGTCATAATAATGCTTTATTAGAGTATCCTCAATACACCAGACCTCCCGTATTCAGGGAAATGAAAGTACCAGATATACTCCTTAGCGGCGATCATCAAGCGATAAAGTCTTGGCGTGAAAAGAAAATGTTAGAAAGAACAATAGATAGAAGAAATGATTTGATTTCTAATAAAGTCAATAATAATTCGCAAAAAAGTGATGTATCAGAGAAAGAAACTAAATAAAATAGATACTAAACAAACAAATAAAATTACTTAAAAAAAATAACTCATTTAAAGGCCCTATTTATTTTAAACCTATAATTATGACTATAATTAAATTTCTAATTTTTTAGATTCTTTTTTAAGTGTTTTTAATTAAATTATTTCTTTCTTTCATAATATGAGATCACTTTTTCAGATATTTTATGGAATTATTTGCCGCATTTATTCAGGATTAATAACCCTATTAGAAAAAATATTTTTGAAAAAAAGCTCTAAAAAATCTAATTTACTGG
>MWOQ01000193.1 GCA_002026145.1 Prochlorococcus sp. HOT208_60m_813L03
TTTCAGATAAAATTACATTATGAGATTTTTCTGGATCATATAATTTATAGCTTAATGTAGCTGATAAAGAATTTTTTAATTCATCCGTTTCTTTTTAAGATATCAATTGAAATATCTATTGCCATTAACGAAGTAACAACTAAAATTGACGTATATATATGGATTAATTTTTGAAAAAAATTTTAAAAATATATTTAAAAACTTTTTTATTAAGTACCTTTTTAGGAGCTCAATCTTATTCGTATACAAATCCAAATTTTTTAATTAATTTTGATTATAAGAAAGATAGTAAATCGTATAAATTTAATAAATCCTCCAAAAATGTTAATTTGAGTCAAGTAAAAAATAAATCACAAAGGTTCGAGATTTCAATCAAATCTTTAGAATTTGATGATTTAACAAATTTAATTGATAAAAATAACTTAAAGCTTAAGGCCGAAAAATTAAAACTGGAACAAGCAAAAAATAATTTATCAATTGTTAAATCTGAATTAAAACCATCTATACAGCTATCCTCAGATGGGCTTCCAAAATATGTGGTTGGAGAAGGTAATAATCCAAAAAAAGAAACGAATGAATTAAAAAATTCTTTATCAGCTACATTAAGCTATAAATTATATGATCCAGAAAAATCTCATAATGTAATTTTATCTGAAAATCAACTATCTAAAGCTAAAGTAGAATATAGTATTTTTAGGAATGAATTAATTTCTAGAGCTCAAAAGATTTTTATAGAATTGCAATTAGCATATGAAAAGGTTGAAATTGCAAAAAAAGCTTTTTTGTTATCAGAATCTAGTCTTGATGATGCAAAAATATTAAATAAAGCATTATTAGTTTCAGATATTGAAGTTTTAGAAGCTGAAAGTCAATTGTCTAGAGATGTTAAATTTCTAAATGATAAAACAAATGAACTTGAATCAATAATTAATTCCCTAAGTGAAATTATTGGACTTAGTAAAAAAGATATCCGAAAATTTAAATACTCAAATTCAATTATAGGATTTTGGGAAATAGATTTAGAAGAGACTATAGATTTTGCTAAAACAAAAAAATAAAAACTTAGAAAAATTAAATTTAGATCTCAAGATTAGCCAAAACAAAAGTAATAAAGAACTTGGTAAAAGTAAGCCAAAATTTAGTTTAATTAATAGGCTATCATCAAATCTTAATCGGGGTCAGTCTAATGTTATTCCTCCTGTTGATTATGATAAAACTGGAAGTGAATATGAAAATACTATAGCTCTTACAGCAAAATGGGATATTTTCAACGGAGGAAAAAATAGATATATTAGAAAATTTAAGAAAAGTAAATATGATGAGATTAATCTGAGAATAAAAGATGAAGAAAATAAAATAAAATTTAAAGTTTCAGAAAGCTATGAAAATTTAAAAACCTCTCTTAGAAATATGATGAATACAAATAGCCAAGTAAATAATAATAAAAATATTTTAAAAATTTCTAGATTAAGATTTAATGCAGGAGTTGCTTCTCAAAGAGAGATTATAAATAATCAAAGAGATCTGACTCAATCAATGATAGTTTACGCTAATTCTATTGCAGATTATAATAAGAACTTATTAGATCTCAAAAATATTACTAACTTAGGGTCCATAAAAAAATGTGCCAGTAATGAAGAATTAGTTACTAAACCTTTCAAAATTGTAAATGATTTTGAATTAAGTATTGCATGTCAAATACCTTTCGATAAGGAAGATGAATTTTCTTATAAAACTAAAGAATTTAAGTTGTATAAAAACAATATAAATAAAATCCTAAATGATAAAAAATCTAATTCTAAATTAAAAGATCTGGAAGATAATAGTATTAGAAAACAACCTGAGGAAGATCTATTGCCTGAAGAGAAGGTGTTTTTTGATGGAAATGATTCTCATAATTCCTTTGATTCGTGCGAGTCAATAAAAAATCCTCAAACGCAGAAAAATTGCTTAGATAGCTACTTATAAAATATTTATTCAAGATATAACAGATAGTAATCGTGAGGTAGTTGGAGTTAATACTTGGAGTTTTCTTGGAGACGAGGGTAGAGCTCAGAAATTAAATTTTGCCATCTCAATCGTGGATATCTTAAGGTCATTAAATAGCGAAATTCCGGTTGAAGCTTAGAATACTAATAGTTGTGGAAATATTGTCGAGAAAGAGAGCATATTTAAATTTTGGTAAAAAAATAGCAGAAAATTACAATTAATTAGAGAAAAATCTTATAGGTGTTATTCTCATTGTGCAGTAGCAATTAAGTATTGAAGGAATTTTTACAAGAGATTTGGCAAAATCATCATGACCCAGCCCATGCAACCTATGGAATAGTTGGAGTAATAGTATTGTTGGTAATTTATAATCGTTTACTCAATAAATATCAGTAACAAGAAACCCCTCCAGAAATTCCAACTACTGAAAGGGTTATTAAATCGACTCGTAACTATATTGAATCAATCTATGTCTTGCAGCAAACGTAGAGTATGCTGACGAGGTTTGGCCTCAATTAATTTATAGCAAAAATTTTTAAACTCCCGCTACTTTTCTTTCCTCTTGTCGTTTTTTTAGAATCGAATAAGCTTTTGAAGCCCATTTTCGAGAAATATCAAATTCAGCATCTAACTTCTCTCTAAGTAATTTGCCAATTTTAAATACTTCTACAAAGCCTAGATAAATTATTACCAGCACCTTAGTTATGTTTACTGCTAAAGCTGCTATCTTTTCAATTCTTTGATCTTGCATTTTTATCTATTCTAGTCCACTAAAATTAACAGAAGTAAGAAATTATGCAAACGTTTGAAATCCTGAAGGTTCGTTCGCCGATTTGAATCTTATACTTATATGGTTGAATTTTTCACTGATTTATTTTTTTTTGTTTAGATAAAGAAAAATAAAGCACCAAATTAAGAGCTAATTAGTTTAAATTAAAATCCAGTTCTGTTTGTATATTTCAGACACTTCAGATAATAAAAAGTAAGGGTTGGTCCCTTTGCTATTACAAGAGTAGGGTCGACAGTATTCGAACCTCCGACCTAGTACGCCCAAAATACAAGAAAATTAAATCTATAACTTAGACTTAAGTTTCTATAAAGACTTAAGTGAATAAAGTAAGAAGTAAATTTGGTTAAATCAATGAAATTTGCGTGAGTTTTGCGTGAACCTTTAGAAGTCGAGATTCTGGTTAATTTTGAAATAAATTTGTAATTTAAATAATATAAATTAAGATAATTTTGAAAATCAAAATTAATGAATTTTCATATAACTAAAAAGAAAAAGAAAATAAAAAAGAAAACAATATCTAATGCTTTTACACTTGTTGAATTAGTGGTTGTAGTAATGGTTATTGGAATATTGTCAGCGATAGCAGTCCCAACTTTTCAAAATGCTAGTGATAAAGCTAGGCAAAAAGAACCTACAAATCTTATTGCTAGTTATTTAAGAGCTGCTCAAGCTTATTTCACTGAATATGGAGATTTGCCAAAAAATACAATGGATTTAGGCGAGTACATGAGCGTAATTGCATGCTCTAAAAATTATCCTTCTTATTGTCAATCTGAATCTCCAGTTGACTATACAAATTTGGAATCAGTTAGTTGGACAACCCCGAGTGGTTATTTTGATATATATATGGAAACAAGTGCGAATAAAATTACCTTCAGAGCGTTACCAGTTCCGGTTTATGAGCTTTTAGGTTATGGGACTTCAGCCTGCTTTAATTCCCAGACAGGAGTTTTAAAAATTAGTGAAAAAAGTAAAAGGTTAGGTAGAAATATCCCATATGTAGATTGTTAAATTAAGTTTTGCGTGAAGCAATTATTAGCTTGAATTAGGTATTATCTGAGACTTACTAATATAACTGATCGGGGCAACAGGATTAGAATCTGCGACCTAGTGCTCCCAAAGCATCCGCAAGAACAATTCTATAACTGATACTTAAGTTGCTATTAGAACTATTAGCGAAATAAGTGTGCCCTAATTCGGACTACTTCAGCTTGATTTGCGTGAGATCTTATAAATTGAGATAATTGGTTTGATTTTAATAATAAAAAATATACATATATATTAAATGGACTTTTACTAGGAGCTGCTGTTGGCACTGGTTTTTCAGTATTTGAATCAGCGGGATATGCTTTTTCTCTTGGAAGTAATAATATAGATTCAATTGTCCAAATCATACAATCAAGAGGAGTATTCTCTCCCTTAACTCATATTGCATGGACAGCTATTTCTGGAGCTGCATTATGGGATGCTAAGAGAGGTAATCAGGTTAATTTTCTTCTAATTTTAAGGAAAGAATTTTATATACCTTTTTTTATTGTTATTTTTTGCCATTCTATTTGGAATACAGGATCAAGACTTCCAATAAATCTTCACTTAGTTCTTAGTGGAGTGATTTCTTGGTTCATAATTAACAAACTAATAAAAAGGGGAGTATTAGAGATTGCTAATGAAAAAAATAATCAAGGAATATTTTCTAATAAAGTGATTAATTAAATAAAAAATTTATTTTACCTTTGGAAGGATATAGTATTTTATAATTTTTTCCTTAATATCTTTTTTTGTACTAGTTTTTACTAATTTAATGTAAAGTGCTTTTGTTTTATTATTTTTAGTTATCACATTTTCTATACATTCAAAACTTATATTTTTTGTACCTTCAATTAATTGATAATCCTCTGCTTCAATAAAACATTTGCCATACCCTTCCAAAAGATTTGAAACTGATTCTCTGTAAGGCCTGTTTCTCATCGTCTGCATTCCGATATTGGCATTAATGATTAAAAATATTGCAATAGCCGGCAAGAAAAATGGTCTAATTTTCTTTAAATTTAAATTCTCCAAAAACTCCTTAGCCCTCTAATTAATTTTATTTTAGATCAAATGTCAAATCTAATAATGAGAAACTTTGACATAGTGCTAACAGGGTACTAGGTTGCTTGTGAGCGAGATTTTGCTTATTTATGCACCTCTTTGCAATATATTTCTACTTTTTAAGACACATAAATTTTATTTTAATGCCAACTCATAAGCTATAGCCTCACTTGTTTCTCACGGGGGCTGTCGCATTTTGCGTAGCGGGTGCTTTGGTAGCACTAGGTCGCAGGTTCGAATCCTGTCGCCCCGACTCTTAAAAACCAAGTCATACTAGCGAGTTACCCAGACTCGCTTTTTTATTGAAAATTATATCGGTTACTTTAGCCGACAAAAAGCCGACAACTGCGTAGTTATTCTGAGTTATTTTTAAAATAGTTAGAAATCTTTTGGCAAACTAAAAAGGTATATCAGTTTTTCCCATTTTGTAATTACATATATCCTCTTCTTCCCCTTTTGAATTAAAAATGTTGTACACATTCCCATACATATCAATAATTCTCGTAGGAACTTCTTTTTCTATTGATAATTTTTTTGCATGTGACGTATCTATCTTTCTATTCCACTGCTCTCCAATACTTTTAGATTTCCACCAAGTCGAACCTTGCAAATATTCAACAAAAAATTCATAGATATCTAATTCGTGGAATTCCTTCTCAGGTTCCACCTCGGTATATTTTTCTAATTCATATTCATATGTTTTATTTTTATCAGATTTTGTTGGTGTATTTATATTAATGACCACAAATGCATCTATCAAAGTGAACCTTTCAAAAAGAAAAATATCATTAGGCTCAGGCCCTGAATAAAGATCGTTACTAATAATCAGCAGTTTTTTCAAAAAATCCTCAATAAGAGAATTTTGGAAATTTTTTTCTCTGAATTTTTTAATAGATTCTTTTAGTTCGATATATTTTTCATCTTTGAAAAGATTAATTATTTTCTTTAATTCAATTATTCTTGATTTATTAATTCCATTTATAAATTTGCTTTCAAAGTCTACAAATTTTCTCTTTTTTTCTTTAGAGACTCTTTTTGATTTGTTATCCGAAGTATAAATTCGTTTTCCGTACTTCAAAATTCCATTAGAAATTTTCTTAAAGGCAAAATGAATACGATCTCTTGATTTATCAAATGCTAAAACAGCATCACTTACTTTATCGAAATATTCATTTAGATAAGAAAGATCAGTCTCTGTTAATTTAATCCCCAAAACATCCAAGACAAGATAAGTGGTTAATTCTGCTTCTAATTCATTTAATTCTTTTTCTGAAGTATCTTCAGGATCTTTATTAATTGCCATTCCACTATGCAATATTGCATGACTAATCTCATGGATTAGCAATCGCAATTCTTCATCAATATCTTCAGTTTTATTAATTTCAATTTTATAAGCGAATAAACTATCGCAATTATAGAAACATCTTGCTTTGGAAATTTGATTTTTTTCAAGATTTATATGTTTTGCTGAGTCAACATTTCTTACAACTTCAACTTTTGGCTCTAAGTTATTGCAAAACTCTATTAAAGATTCAATTATTATATATTTATCAGATTTAATAAATGCAGGAATAACAATCTCCTTATTTTTAAAATCTCTATCCTTCAAATCTTTCCTAAAAATGGATTTCTTAAACTTTTTAATTATCTTGTCGTGATTACCAATTATTAATCCTGTCCCATAACTTGCCAAAAATATTCCACTATATTTAAAAACGCTTTTTAAAAGATTTATATTCACTAGTTAATTTTCATTATTAAAATTTTAAATTATATTTAATTTTTTACATTTATAATTTAATAATTGCCGACAAATTGCCGACAAATAATGCTTAATTTGTCAGGAGAAACTACGCAGAACTAAGCAAAAAAATAGTCATAGCTCGAAAACCAAGTGCTGCACTAGAGCTGTTAAGTGCTTTGGGAGCACTAGGTCGCTGGTTCGAATCCTGTCGCCCCGATCAGTTATAGCAGTAAGTCATAGCTTATAATATATTTCCCTCAAAATACCTTCCCTCAAAATTCCCTCATATAGGTTGTTATTTTAAACAGCTTTTTAAATTTTAGATAATTTATTTTGTTAATTTAAAGGATTGAACTTGATAACTTTACCAAGCGACTCTAGAGTTAGGAAACTTTGAGGTTTAGAAAATGTATCAGGAACCTGATGAATTTTTGGTACTTCTGAAATATGTTTTTTATATACTTGCCATTATTTGGCTAATAAATGTCCTATTCCTTTGAATAGAAACAA
>MWOQ01000194.1 GCA_002026145.1 Prochlorococcus sp. HOT208_60m_813L03
TTCTAGAACATATGATTTTTAAAGGATCTAACAAAATAATGCCAGGTGAGTTTGACCATAAAATTGAATCACTAGGCGGAGTAAGTAACGCTTCAACTGGTTATGATGATGTACATTACCATGTCTTAGTTCCACCCAATAACTTTAAAGAATCACTTGCTCTTTTGACAAATATTGTCGTTGCTCCAGATTTTAATCCTGATGAATTTATAAAAGAAAAAGGGGTAGTTATTGATGAAATAAAACAACAAAATGATCAGCCTGAAGAGAGACTATTTAATTATTTTTTGAAAAGGGTTTGGTTAAGTCCTAATTATGCCAATCCTATCTTGGGAACTGAACATAGTATTAAAAACTTAGAGATAAATGACCTTGTGAAATTTCATAGCAAACATTATACTACCGAAAAAATTTGTATTGCAATTGCGGGGAATATCTCCGAAGAAATTTATAAAATTTTTGAAAAAAGTGATCTATCTGGCATAAAAGAAAGTCCAAATTTAATAAATCTAAAAAATAATCCTTCTTTAAAAATAAGGAATGGTAGAGAGTCGGTTAAATTTGATAATTTAGAGTTTTCAAGAATATTTATGGCTTGGTTTATACCAAACCTAAATGATCAAAAAAATATTATTGGACTTGAGATATTAGCATCCATACTCTCTGTTGGAAGAAACAGCAGATTAGTTAAAATTTTAAAAGAAGATAGAAATCTTGTTGAATCGGTATATGTAGATGTAAATGCTGGAGAATTAGGAGGATTATTTATAATGGAAGCAAGTTGTGAGTCCAAAGATATTGATTTAGTAGAAAAGCAAATTAATAAAACAATAGATGAGATCTCAAATTGTAAAGTCTTGGCTTTGGATGAAATAAAAAAAGCAATAAATATTGTTAAAAGTAATTATATTTTTAATTTAGAGACTTCTACACAACTCTCTTCATTCTTTGGAAATGAACTTCTTTGGGGGAGAAAATCTTCAATAAATAATTTAGAGAGTCATTTAAAATATTGGAATGACTTGGATAACTTCGAAGAGATTACAGAATATATCCGTGGAGAGAAATTTACACTAGTTGCATCCCCTGGTAAATGCTAAAAAAATATTTTTTAAATAATAAAAAAAGAAATTTTTCAACTGCTTCAATTTGGATTAAAGGGGGGAGTGATATGGATAGTAATGGCAAAAAAGGGATAAACAAGATCCTTTGTTCATTACTTACCAGAGGATGTGAAGGTTTTAACAATTTCAAACTCTCTGAATATATTGAGTCCTATGGAGCAGAATTAAATCAAGAAATATTTGAAGATGGTATTTCAATAAGTATTAAATCCCTAAATGAACATTTCAACAAATTATTCCCTTTACTAGACTTAATAATTAATAAGCCAATCCTCTCGGAAACTGAATTTAAAAAAGTAAAAAAATCTTCTATTGATCAAATTAAAAAAGATAAAGAGAATCCATTCAACATATGTTTTGAAAAATGGAGAAAAATTGTTTACTCAAATCATCCTTATGCTTTTAACACAATAGGCAATGCTAATGATGTCTCAAAGATTACCTATGAAGATGTTTTGCTTGAGTTTAAAAATTTAAAAAATAGAGAAAAGTATTTAATTTCAAATAATCCCGAAATAAATGGAGAAAATTTTGGAACACTTGAAAAACAAATCTTAAAAGAAAAATCAGATCCTTTAAATCATAATCTAAATACTACGAATAGATTTGATTACATTAATAATGATTCAAATCAAACGATAATAATGATGGGGGACCAAACTTGCTCGCGAAGAAGCAGTAAATATTTTCCTCTTAAGGTTTTGGAGTCATATTTATCTTATGGAATGAGCGCTGCTTTATTTAAACTTTTTAGAGAAAAACATGGTATCACTTACGATTTAGGTGTTTATTATCCCATCAGGAGTGGAAATGCCCCATTTTTAATTTATTTATCCGTATCTAATGATCAAGCACTTTTTGCTTTTGAACTTTTATCAACACTATGGAAAAATTTGCTTTTAAATCCGTTGAATGATGCTGAAATATGTTTAGCAAAAGAAAAACTAAAAGGTTCTTTTTTATTAGGAAATCAATCACTAGATGAAATTTTACAGAGAAAGATACAGTTAGTTAGTTATGGTATTTCACCAATTTCTGAGAACGATTTAAATTCAAAAATAGAGGAAATTTCTTCGTTAGATATTTTGAAATTAACTGATAAGTATTTTTCAAAACCTTTTCTGAGTATTTCTGGAAATAAAAATATATGTTTAGAAATTTTTAGTAGGTGGAAGAAGAACTTTTAGATTAGTTTTTCTCGATCTTATCAATATCTATTAAAAACGAACCTCTCCTAAACTTTACTTCAACAGTATCTGGAGATTTAATTGAAAGGATTTCCCCAATTTCATCAATTGCCACTAGATCAGGTGGTCTTAACATCGGCATATTATCTGAAGTCTTCAAGTAAGAGACTGGCGCTATCAACTTAACCTTATCGTTGATCTCAAATTTCATTTATAAATAAGATACATTAAAGAGTAGTATAAGCATAAAGTTAGAGAAAATATCAACGAAATGCACTGATTCATTCTAGAATCCTAGAATTGATTTCGACAAATTAATGAATCAAAAATTTAAAACATTAATTTTATGGGCTTTACCTATACTTTTAGTAATAGCACTTTCCTACCAATTTTTATCATCAAGCAACGTTGATTCGCTCAAATCTAATGGCACTACTGTTGCACCAAGAAACTCAGCAGTAGCAAGAGTTAGTTACGGCAGATTTTTAGATTATATTAATTCGGGAAGGGTTACATCCGTAGATATTTTTGAGGGAGGCAGAAATGCAGTTATAGAGACAATAGATTCGGATTTAGATAATAAAGTTCAAAGGTTGCGTGTAGATCTTCCAGGCTTAACACCAGAACTTATAAATATTTTAAAAAATGAGGGAATTAGTTTTGATGTACATCCAATAAAAACAGCTCCTCCTGCATTAGGAATTTTAGGTAATTTACTTTTCCCGGCTATCTTAATTGGAGGTTTAATTTTGTTAGCTAGGAGGTCAAATGGTATGCCTGGAGGTCCTGGCCAAGCAATGCAGTTTGGGAAAACTAAAGCAAGATTTGCAATGGAAGCCGAAACAGGGGTTGTATTTGATGATGTTGCAGGCGTTAATGAAGCTAAACAGGACTTGCAAGAAGTTGTCACTTTTCTGAAAAAACCAGAAAAATTTACTTCTGTAGGAGCAAGAATTCCCAAAGGTGTTCTGCTGGTAGGACCTCCTGGTACTGGTAAAACCCTTTTAGCTAAAGCAATTGCAGGTGAAGCTGGTGTACCATTCTTCTCATTATCAGGTTCTGAATTTGTTGAGATGTTTGTTGGTGTTGGTGCTAGCAGAGTAAGAGACTTATTCAAAAGAGCCAAAGAAAATAGCCCTTGTTTGATTTTTATTGATGAAATTGATGCTGTAGGAAGACAAAGAGGTGCTGGTATTGGTGGAGGTAATGATGAGAGAGAACAAACTCTCAATCAATTACTTACTGAAATGGATGGTTTCGAAGGTAATAGTGGAATAATAATAATTGCAGCCACAAACAGGCCCGATGTTCTAGACTCAGCGCTAATGAGACCAGGCAGATTTGATAGACAGGTAACTGTAGATGCACCTGATATTAAGGGCAGACTATCAATATTAGAAGTGCATGCAAGGAATAAGAAACTTCAAGAGGATTTAACGCTTGAAAGTATTGCGAGAAGAACACCAGGTTTTACTGGAGCAGATTTAGCAAACTTATTAAATGAGGCTGCTATTCTAACTGCTAGAAGAAGAAAAGACTCCATAAGCATTTCGGAAATTGACGACTCAGTTGACAGAATTGTCGCGGGAATGGAGGGTTCTCCTTTAACAGATGGGAGAAGCAAAAGATTAATTGCTTATCATGAAGTAGGCCATGCTCTCATAGGTTCTCTTGTAAAAGCTCATGATCCTGTTCAAAAAGTGACCGTCATTCCTAGAGGCCAAGCTAAAGGACTAACTTGGTTCACTCCAGACGATGAACAATCCCTTGTTAGCAGAGCTCAACTTAAAGCAAGAATAATGGGCGCCTTAGGAGGAAGGGCTGCTGAGGATGTTGTTTTTGGTAAAGGTGAAATTACAACAGGAGCTGGAGGTGATTTCCAACAAGTAGCTTCTATGGCTCGCCAAATGGTTACTAGATTTGGAATGAGTAATTTAGGTCCTATAGCTTTAGAAAGTGGTAATCAAGAAGTATTTGTTGGTAGAGATTTAATGACTAGAAGTGAAGTTTCTGATTCAATCTCAAAACAAATAGATGAAAGTGTAAGAATAATGGTCAAAGAATGTTACAAAGAAACCTACGATATAGTTAGCAAAAATAGAGAAGCTATGGATAAGATAGTTGACCTATTAATCGAAAAAGAAACATTAGATGGTGATGAATTTGTAAGTATTCTCTCCAAATTCACCAAAATTCCTGAGAAAGAGAGGACACCTCAACTATTAAGCTAAACTTTTATTGGTTTCTTATCTAACACCAGATCAATTAAACCGTACTCAACAGCTTCGTTTGGGGACATATAAAAATCTCTATCCGTATCTTCTTTGATAGTGTCATAATCCTTTCCAGTTCTTTCTGATAATTCAGTATTTAGTCTTTCTTTTAAGTACAAAATTTCATCTGCTTGAATTCTTATATCACTGGCTTGCCCTCTAGCACCTCCAAGTGGTTGATGAATCATTATTCTTGAATGTCTAAGGCTGCTTCTTTTACCTTTAGTACCTGCCGCAAGCAAAAATGCACCCATACTAGCTGCTAAGCCAACACAAACAGTATGAATGTCAGGCTTTACATGTTGCATTGTGTCAAAGATACCCAATCCGTCATATACTGACCCTCCAGGTGAATTTATGTACATATAAATGTCCTTATCTGGATCCTCTGCCTCGAGGAACAATAATTGAGCAACAATTCTATTAGCAGTTTCACTAGTAACTTGTTCTCCCAAAAAAATTATTCTCTCTCTTAATAGTCTCGAATAAATATCAAAGACTCTTTCACTACCGCCCGATTCTTCCAAAACTAATGGGATCATAATAATATTTATCTGTTTATTAGATATTAACGATATTGAGTCAACATACGCTAACCTTATTAAGGTTTACATATAAAAAATTGAAAGAAAAATTGACTGTTTCAGATAGCAAAAAGTTATTTCATGAAAAATTTCCTTACGTCATTCCAGGTTTATATAAAAGAATAGTTGATGAAATGCTTGTTGAGCTTAATCTTTTGAACCATCAAAATGAATTTACCCAAGATTATCTTTTTTGTGTCGGCCTCACCGAAACATTCAAAGAATTTATGAAAGGATATCAACCTGAAAAACACTTGGATCTACTTTTTGAATCTTTATGTAGTTCTACAAATTTTGAGGCGAAGCAAATTAATGAAATATCTAAAAAGTCTCAAAAAGAATTAAAGGATAAAACATCTAAAGATATTTTAAAATTATTAGTAGAAAAAAATAATTCTAAACTTTATCCTTCAAGGATTTTGAACTTAGGGATATATATATTAATTTCAAACTCCCAAGATTTCAAAGAGAAAAATGAATCAGATAAAAATAAGATGAGCTCTGATATTTTTGAGAAGTTAAGTTTATCTGCTAATAAAGCAGAAAAAGATATTGGAATCTACAAAAGCAGTATTTCAAAGATGGAACAAGCAAAAGAATTAATTGAAGAGCTCAGAATTAAGGATAAGAAAAAAAACCTAAAAAAATAATAATTATTTTTTTAATCTTTTTTTATCTTTCCAAGAGACATAGGATATATAAATTACAGCTAATGTTATGAATATGAGCAAAACAAACGATGTTAAGATTAGAAACTTACTTAAATAGACTTCATAAGTTAAAAATGAAATCATATGTCAATAGATCCGTCTCCATTTCTTCCCCAAACAACCATGGCAATTGAAAAAGTAAAAATAGCAGCCAATGCTGCCCAGCCTATTTGAAAGATCATTAGAATTTAAAAGTTTTTATAAATATAACAGAACTTCAAAAATTTTAAATCATTTTAAAGCTAAAGTTAATTTCTCAGAAACAAAATTTTCCCAATAGAATTGTAATAAAATTAAATTGGGAAGGTTAGTTTTAAACCATAGCACGAATATAGAAGGTCTAATTCCAATACTTAAAAAGTTGGCACTGGAAAATAATATCAAGACAATAACTCCAGCTGTTATTTCAAGAGCCAGGGGAAGATCCTCTAAATTGATAATTAGATTGTCAGTGAAAACCATAAACGGATATAAAGCGATCGCAAGAAAGGGTAATACTGCTCAAGAAGTTTTTATTTCAACAGAGTTAAGTAAAGATGAATTAAAAGAAATCATAAATCTTTATAATAAAAAGTAATTAATTTAAAAGGTATTAGAAAATAGTTAGGAGAAAAAAATGAAATTGGTATTAAATTTTTTTATGTTTTTATTGTCCTTTTTTTCATTTAGTAATAAATCATTATCACTTACTGATTACCAAATAAAAAGATTTTGCGCAAAGGAGAAAAGAGTATCTTTATGTATCAAAAATTTAAAAGAGAAAAGGTCTGATCTCCAAAAAGGAAAGCTAATTGAAATTCCTGTAACCCCTTATAAACGGTAATTAGAAATTGAATTTAAATTTCAAATTCTGATTCGAAAAGATTAAATGCATTTTTATAGCTTGTGAGAAGTTCTTCAGAATTATCAGAGAATCCTTGTCGTTCGTAATCTTCTTTTAATTCATCATATAAGTAAACCACTTTGTTAAAGCCGCTCATATATTCTTTTTGTATGTCTTCATCATCGATATCATAGATTTTTGCCAGTACTAATTCGACATTTTTTTTTGATGAATATATTTTTTTCTCAAAATCTTTATTTAACTTCCTTCTTTTTTTTGCCATTTAAAATTTTTAAATACAGATTAACAATACTCAAATTCATAGATAAATTAAATTAAAACTTATAAAATAAAGATATAGTTTCCAAATCAAAATAAAAACTCTACATTCCAAATAGATCATTGGATGATATGAATAAAAAAGAAACAACTAATCCTAAAGAACTGAAAAACCAAAACTATGCAGCCAAGAAAATGAATACTTCCTCAAACTTAAAGAAAAAGAAAGATAAGGACCTTCCATGGTGGGTAGAGTTATTATTTGTACAAATTGGATTGCCAGATAAATTACTAATAAAAATATTAAAAGCCCAAAAAACATCTAAAGAACTTATAAAAAATGAAAAAAAATCAATAATAATATTTTTGTTTGTAGTTTCTACATTGTCATATTTTTATCCAGTTATTAAACATGCAAAAAATAAATTAGACTGTGAAGCGATTGCTAAAAATTATATTATTAAAAATAAAAATACAATTGGAATTAGTAATAAAGAAATAAAGATGTTATCTACAAATTTTTGTTATGGTGGCGAAGAAATCTATGAAATAGAAAATTTAAAAAATTAAATTTTACATTATTCCTTTTAACTAACCATCTCAATATTATGATAGTAACTTTAAGTTTAATAAAGTTTAAATTTTATTTCTATGACTGATATAAAACAAAAGAAAGATAACGTAAAAATGCATTTAAAAGATTTGAGGCAAAACTTAAAGAAAATGCATTTACAAGTTACGGAAGAATTAATATTACCGAAGCCAGGAGATGTAAAAGAGTTGATGGATAAAATGGATAAACTATTAAAATTAATAGAATCAAAATAAACTATAATTTAAATAATTTAGAATCATAAAAGTTAAAAAAATGAAAATAATAAAACAAGTTCCTATGTTAATTCTAATCGCAATTTTCTTAATTTCTTGTAGGACTTCCACCAATAAAGAGTATCCCACAAATAATTTGGGGGGAAATATTGATGATAATCCTAATTCAGAAAAGAAAAGAATGGAAATAAAGTTTTCTTGTGGAGAGGATGGTATTTCAGAATACTTAGATGATGGATGGAGTATTTTAAAAGAACAATCCCAAGAAAAAATTTGTACATGGAAATCTGTTCCTGCCACAAAAGATTGCAATATGGAAAAAGATAAAGGATGTAAAATAACAAAGCCAGATAAAATAGGTGAAGAGAAAATTTATTTATTGGAAAAATAAATTTAATATATGACTCCAAAATCAGAACACTTAGTTGATTTAATTTTTAAGAAATTAAAGACCTATAAGAAGAAAAAAATATTTTTAGAAAAAGAAAGTTTGAATAAATTTATTCTTTCACTTTTCTAAGAAAACTTAATGCAGGACTTATTTAAGTTAACTGCTATAGTTAAATAAATTTTTTAATTAATATAAATATGAATAGTTTTTCATCATTAACTTTTATTCTGTCAGTAATTTTTATCGTAAGTCTTTATTTTTTATTTAGGGTTACTTCTTCTAGTACAAAGAATTAAAAAATATTTTAACATCCTTCCTAGATGATTGGATCATCTCTTAGTAGTAAAACCGTGTGCTTATTTAAACCATCATTAATCCATTCCTTATATTCTTCCATAACACACTTTTTATCAAAATTATCTAATAAATTAATTCTTTTTTTTGCATTATCTAGTGCCAACTTAATACAGAATTTATAATCTTTGGAGTTTTCTTGCATGTGTTTTTATTGAATTTTAGTAAAAATAATTTCTTAATCTGTATTGAAAATTACAATAATAAGCGTTGATTTAATAAGAGTATCAAGCAATACGGAAGAATTTTGAATATATTTATGATAATAGTTTATTTATAATAATCCTATGTCCTACGAAGCTGGCAGTAAAGAATGTAGACATTTAATTGAAGCCAAAGAAAGCCTTCTATCAACATTAGATGCGTTAAGTAATATACATTCGACCGATCTAATACAAAACCAAATTAAAGAAATTTACAATAAACTAGAACAGATGCACGACAATAGAAAAAAAATAGAATCAGCTACAAATTATCTTTAATAAAATCATTTTAATTGAAAGCTCTCAAAATTGGCTTTTTATCTTGGTTACTCTTTTTTCTGATAATAAATCCAATAAAGCATCAAGCTGAGCGAGTACTTCCTTTGCTTCATTAAGATCTGGCAGCAAATCCTCTTTGATGAGCATTTGATGCATCTCTCTAAGCTCTAACCTTATATATCTAAGGTGCGAACAAACTTCCTCTCTCTTAGTTGCACTCATATTTCCTTTATATTCTTTACATTATACAACACGATCTTTTTTGATTCCCATATAAGTTTTGTCAATTTGAAGAGTTTTTTCAAACCCAATAACATATCAAAATCTTTTAAAGTCGAATTGTAGTAATATATCCTTCATGAAAAAGAAAAAATTCAAAAAAAAACAAACTAATTTAAATGATCAAAAATTAGGTCAAACAAAAAATTCTGCGAAATTAGTACTTTTTGTTTTTGGGATAGGTCCAATTATTGGCATAATAATATTTTTATACACTAAGGGATTTTTTAATTCACCAACTATTTAAATCTTAAGTAATAAAAATTAATTTTAAAATAATTAACTTTAAAAAATTTAAAAATAATTATTGAAATTTTTTTAATGAAAAAATCCTAAATTCTGCCATTTTTCTAGCATTTTCAGGATTAGATATCAAAAAAGGGTGATCTGATAAAAGTTCTAATACCTTATCTATCTTTAATCGTATATCATCACAATCAACATTTCCCCATTCCTCATCAAATGACATTGCAAAGCTATCAGCATTATCATATAGTTTATCTTTCATAATATTTGGAATTAAATTTAGAAAATTTCAAAAATCAGAACCCAACTGAAAAAAGTAATTAGAAGAAGCATTTAAAACTATCCCCATGAGTATTTGAGAAATAACTTTAAATGATCGTTCTTTGAAATTATACTTTAATCCTACTATTTAAATTTATACATAAATGCTATTAGTCAAAATCTGAGTTGATTTGACAGAAGTGTTACAATATTGACATATGTAAAGACTTATGGAAAATAAAGTTAAAAGAATAGGATATCTTCCTAGAAAAAGAGTACTTGAAATTATTGATGAAATATCCAAGAGCGAATCTATAAGTAGATCTAAAGTAGTTGGAATATTAGTTGAGGAAGCATTAGATGCCAGAGGAATTGCGAATTTTGGATATAGTAATATCAGCAAGTCAAATATATTCAAGTCGGATAATTTTAAAGATCTCAAAAATGAAAATGCCCACTTAAAAGATGGGGAAGACGAATTTGTTGATGACAGTGGTTACACAGTTTCATCTCACAAAACTTTAGACCGATCAATATCTTCTGCAGATATAGAATTAGCAAATAAAATAAACATACTTAAGGAATCAGGATTAATTTAACTTTTATTGAGTAATTTCTTTATTTTTTAATGCATAATATTGGTTCATTGTTTATTCTTAGTCAAGAAGAATATTCTTTTTACATAATTAGAATATTAAATCCTTTCTAGTATTAATTTTGTTATTAAAAAATGAAAGATATTAAATGTCCTTCATGCGGCAAAACTTTCCGAATTGATCCCAGCAGCTTTGAAGAAATACTTCTTCAGATAAAAGACGAAGAATTTAATAAACAAATAAAAGAAAGACTTATCTTGGCTGAAGAAGATAATAAAAAAGCTTTGGAAATTTTAAAACGTGAGTTGAAAATACAGTTAATAGAGCAGAATCGGATTAAAGAGTCTGAGATCCAAACTCTTGAATCTAAATTAAAAATAGCTGAAGAAAAGAAAACAAATGTCCTTAATGATTTAAAAAATCAAGCAACAAATAAAATTAATTCATTGAACAATGAATTAATCAAGTTAAAAGACGAAATTAAAAACCAGTCTTTAATTTCAGAATTATCTTTAAAAAACAAAATTAGTGAAGCTGTTACTAATTTAGAAAAAGAAAACTCATCTTTAACAAATTCCATTGAAAAGATGAAGCTTGAACATTCAATTAATGAAAAATTAATTGAAGAAAAGTTTAAAAGTAAAATTAGTGAAAGGGACCTGACTATTCAGGAGTTAAGAGAAATGAAATCTAGATTATCTACAAAGATGATAGGAGAAACATTAGAAATCCATTGCGAAACTCAATTTAATCTGAATCGTGCCTCTGCATTTAAAAACTCATATTTCGAAAAGGATAATGATGCCACTTCAGGAAGTAAAGGTGACTATATATTTAGAGAATTTAATGAAAATAAAACCGAAGTCGTATCCATAATGTTTGAGATGAAGAATGAAAGTATAAATGGAACTAATAAAAGAAAAAACGAAGATTTTTTAAAAGAATTAGATAAAGATAGAAGACAAAAATCTTGTGAATATGCAGTTCTCGTATCCCTTCTAGAACCAGATAGTGAACTATATAATGCTGGCATAGTAGATGTTTCTCATAGATTCCCAAAAATGTATGTCATAAGACCTCAATTTTTCTTGCCCATTATTTCTCTGCTAAGAAATGCATCTATGGAAACCTTAAAATATAAATCACAAATTGATTTAATGAAACGTGAGAATTTTGACATAACTAATTTTGAAAGTACTCTTGAGCAATTCAAAAATGCAGTTGGTAAAAATGTTTCACTTGCTCAGGATAGATTTAATGATGCAATTTCAGAGATTGATAAATCAATAACCCATTTACAAAAAACTAAAGAGGCTTTAGTTCTCTCAAAAAAACATCTTTTATCAGCTGACAGCAAATCTCAAGATTTGACAGTAAAGAAATTAACTAGAAATAATCCAACCATGAAGAAGAAGTTTAATGATTTAAATAATTTTGAAGATGAAGTAGCCTAATTAAAAAAGTTTTTAAAATTAACAATAGTTAAAATATATTTAATTTCAAATTTATAAATTTATTATTAATAATAACTTCCATAGCTGAGGAAATAATGTCTATCAACACTCCAATTTTTACTATTGCAAAAGATCTTAATGTCGAAAGTAATAGAATATTATTAGCTTGCAAGAAACTTGGAATCAATGCAAAAGGTGCGACAAAAAGATTAAATAAAGAAGAATTAGAAAAAATTAAAAGTTATTTTGAAACGGGCAAAAATGTGTCAGATGAAGTGATCAATTTAAATAAAGTTAAAACTAAAAGTAGTTCTAAAAAAATTGTAGAAAAGGTAAAGATAAAATATTTTGCTAACAGACTTATTCGTAAATCTTAAATAAAAATAATTTTTTTTAATTACTTAAAGGAATAACCCACAGAAGAAAATAATAATAATTTAACATAAGTAAAAATACTTAAAATGGGCATAAACAAAATACTAAATTCTCTAGAAAAATCTTGGGAAAGAGATGATATTCTTCTAAATTTAAAGAAGGGGTTAGGGACAGATGAGATAGTTAATGAATTTATTATGAAAAACGAAAGACAAATTAAAGAATTAAATTCTTTATTAAGGCCAGAAGATATTGAATTACTAAATCAAGTAGAAAAACTCTCAACTTGCGAATCTAAATTAATAAGTAAGATTAAAAACTTAAACTATTTAGAAAATAATTCAAATCATTACATTACATATAAAAAAAATATTGTGCCATCTAATAGAGTTTCATTAAAAAAAATGAGTTCATTCATGATTAATTGGAGCAACAAATTTGTAGTTATTGCTTTACTAACAATTTCAGCCATAGCTTTATCAAAACAAGCGTGGGCATAATTAGCTAAATTAACTTCACTGTAAGAGATGTAGTTTTGAGAACTAAAGAAGAATGTTTAATTAGATATAAAGATGGAAATCTTTATTGTGAACTTGCTGATATTTGGATTGATCCAAGCAAGCCTGTAAAAAAGGCATTAATAACTCATGCTCATTTTGATCACTTTACATTTGGCTGTGAAGAATACATTTCTACAAAAGAAACTGCGATACTTCTTAAAGAGAGAGTTGGAGATAATATCAAAATTAAGACTTTTGAATATGGAGAAGAATTTAAGATAAATGGCATTAATATATCTTTTTATCCATCCGGTCACATCCTTGGATCTAGTCAAATAAGGTTTATTTTTGCTGAAGAAAAATGGCTAATTTCAGGTGACTTTAAGCTTCAAAAAGATCAGACTTGCAAACAATATGAAATAGTAAAAACTGATTATTTAATAAGCGAATGTACTTTTGGTTTACCAATTTTTAAGTGGGATGAATCAAATAAAATAGCAAATGATATTTCAAAATGGATAACTAATTCACCAGAAAAAACTTCTTTACTTTTCTGTTATTCACTTGGAAAAGCTCAGAGATTGTTAAATGAAATTAGTCAAACAAATTTTAAAGGCAATATTTATTCCCATGGGAGTATTCACAAAATGAACAATAGTTATAGAGAACTTGGAATTGATATTAAAGATACTATAAAAATCGAAAATAAAAAAAAGATAGATGAACTTAAAGGAAGTCTAATTTTGTTACCGCCATCTTTAAGTAAGGGTTCTTATTTAAAGAATTTCAAAAACATTCAAACAGCTTTCGCGAGTGGATGGATGTCAATAAGAGCTCTAAGAAAAAGATCAGGATATGATAAAGGATTTGCGATCTCTGATCATGCGGATTGGGATGGAATTCTGGAAGTAGTAAAAAAGTCTGAAGCAAAAAATGTATTTTTTCATCATGGAGATAGTGATGCCTTAAGTAAATATTTAGTTGAAAAGGAATCAATAAATGTCCTTTTATTCGGTAAATAAATATGAGCTTAAAAAAGTTTTCAGAATTATTTGGCGATCTAGATTCAATTAATAGTACAAATAATAAAATTGAAGTTTTAAAGAATTATTTTTTATCTAATGATCCAATAGATAATTCATGGGCAATATATTTACTAACTGGAAAAAGTAATAAGAGATTTATTAGTGGAAGATATTTAAAAAATCTTTTTTCTCAAATATATGAATATCCCGAATGGTTAATTGATACATGTTATTTAAAAGTTGGTGATTCTGCTGAGGTAATAACGTTATTACTTAAAAATAAAACTAATTCTAGAAAAAAGAAATTATCAAATATAGGTCTCAATGAATTACTAAGCGAAACAATACCTGCATTATCAAAACTTAATGAGGAGAATAAAAATTTGGAAATTAAAAATCTTTGGGAAACATTACCTGAAGATAACCATCTAATTTTTAATAAAATTCTTACAGGAACTTTTAGAGTAGGAGTCTCTATCGGATTAATCACAAAATCAATATCAAAACTAATTAATATTGAGGAAGAGATTATTTCTCATAGATTAATGGGTGATTTTAAGCCTTCAATTGATTCATATGAATTTTTAATTAACAAGAATATCAATCTTCAAGAGTTAAATTCCAAACCATTTCCATTTCTTCTAGCAAATACTATTGAAGATAAAATCTTCAAAAATTCAATAAATGATTTTCAATTTGAATGGAAATACGACGGTATAAGGATGCAATTAATTAAAAGATCAGGCAATGTTTCGTTATGGACAAGAGGACAAGAATTAGTAAATGAATCTTTCCCAGAATTAGTTGAGAAAATGTCACATATAAAAGATGATTTTGTTCTTGATGGGGAATTATTAGTTTGGAATTTTAAAGAACAAATTGCCTATGATTTTTCTTTACTTCAAAAAAGAATAAATAGAAAATCTCCGTCTAGATCAATCCAATTAAAATATCCAATTATTTTTATTGCTTATGATCTTTTAGAGATTAATGGAAGAGATATAAGAGAAATTAAATTAGAAAATAGAAGAATTGAGTTAGAAAAATATTTTTCAAAATGGCAAAATAAAACTGAGAATAATATTTCTGATATTTTCAAAATATGTGATTTAATCTTTCCTAAAAATTGGCCTAATGCTTTAACTTATAAAGAAAAATCTCGAGAAAATAATACTGAAGGATTAATAATAAAAAAAAAGACCTCTATATACTCCTCTGGTAGAAAAAAAGGAATTTGGTGGAAATATAAAGTTGATCCTATGCAACTGGATGCTGTTCTAATTTACGCTAAGGGCGGTAGCGGTAGAAGAGCTGGTCTGTATACAGATTATAGTTTTGCATTATGGAAAGACCAAGAATTAATTAAATTTGCAAGTGCATATTCTGGTTTAACGAATATTGAGATTAAAGAGCTAGATAAATGGATAAGGAAAAATACAATAGAAAAATTTGGTCCTGTTCGATCGTTAAAACCAGAAATGGTATTCGAAATATCTTTTGAGAAAATACAAAAATCTAAACGTCATAAGTCAGGGATAGCAGTGAGATTTCCAAGAATAACAAAATGGAGAAAAGATAAAAAAATTAATGATGCAGATAGCCTAGAGAATGCTTATGAACTAATGAAAAAAATATCATGAAAAATATTACGAAAAATCATAAGCAAAATAATTTAATTTCTAAAATTAAACAGTTTTTCTCCACAAATGGATGGGAGCCACTACCCTTTCAGATCGAATCTTGGGAAGCATTTTTAAATGGAGAGAGTGGAATAATACAAGTTCCTACTGGATGCGGCAAAACTTATGCTGCATTAATGGGACCTCTATCAAAGATAGAAGATCCCAAAAATAATAAAAGTGTGAATATATTATTAATAACCCCTTTAAAAGCACTAAGTAGAGATCTAAAAAATTCCATACAATTAGCAGCTTTGCATTTTAGTAAAGAAATCACTGTTGAAATTAGGAACGGGGATACATCCCCATATGAAAAGAAAAAGCAACTAGCTAAACCACCTAATATTCTTATTACCACTCCAGAGTCTTTATCTCTTTTACTTTCTAATAAAGAATCTAATAATCTGTTCAAGGAGTTGTCATCAATAATTATTGATGAATGGCATGAATTGATGGGTAGTAAAAGAGGAAACCAGTGCGAGTTATCTTTAAGTTGGCTAAGAGGTAATATAAAAAATTTACAAATTTGGGCAATGTCTGCAACTATTGGAAATATTGAAGAAGCAGCAAGAGCAATAGTTGGGATAAGCGCTATTAAACCCAAAATTATAAGTACAAATATTCAAAAAGAGATCGAAATTATAAGTGTTTTACCAGAGGAAGAAACTACCTTTCCATGGAGTGGGCATCTTGGGATTAGAAGTCATTCTTCACTATTAAAAATCCTAGATAAAAATAAAAGCACCTTATTATTCACTAATACGAGAAATCAATCTGAAAGATGGTATCAATGTCTTAAATTTTTTCTCCCAGATATGGAAGACAAAATTGCACTTCATCACGGCTCCCTAGATAAAGAAGATAGAAAAAGAGTTGAAGAAGGGGTTAAAGACGGATTAATAAAATGGGTAGTCTGCACCAGCTCGTTAGATTTGGGAGTTGACTTCCAACCTGTAGATCAAATAGTTCAAATTGGAAGTGCAAAGAATTTAGCTAGACTTATCCAAAGAGCGGGAAGAAGTGCTCATAGACCAGGTGGAAAATCAAAAATAATTTTTATGCCTACTAATTCTTTAGAGTTATTAGAGATTAGTGCAATGAGAAGAATAATAAAAAGTGGTATATCTGAGGATATTAGACTTCCTGAATTATCTTATGATGTGCTTCTACAACATCTAATAAGTTTGGCATGTGGGAATGGCTTTGATCCGAAAATTGAGAAAGAAAGAATTAAAAATTGCTGGAGTTATAGAAACTTAAAAGATCAAGATTGGAATTGGTGTCTTGACTTTTTAGAATATGGAGGAAAATGTCTTAAAGCATATCCAAAATATAAAAAGATAGTTAAAGAAGAATCAAAAAATAATAATGAAAACTTTAAATATTTTGTAAAAGACAAATCTTTAATAAGAATGCATAAGTTCAATATTGGGACAATTACAAGTGACAAATTTGTGAATGTCAAATATATAAAAGGTAAATCTTTAGGTAATTTAGAGGAGAATTTTGCTTCAAAATTAAATCCCGGTGATACATTTTACTTTGCCGGCAAAATGCTTCAATTTTTAAGAATAAGAGATATGATTTTATACGTTAAAAAATCAACAAAAAAAAGTTCTCTAATTCCTGCATGGGTTGGAGGTCAAATGGCAATTTCTGATCTACTTTGTGAGAGTTTGAGAAAAGAAATAGATATATGCAACGAACTAGAAAATTATGATTGCTTAAATCCTGAACTCAATTCATTACGCCCAATATTGAAGAAACAAAAAGTTCTTTCAAATATTCCAAAGAAAGATGAATTCCTTATAGAAATATATAAAACCAAGGATTTATCAAATCTTTTTGTTTTTACACTTGATGGCAAATTTGTAAATGAAGGAATTGCATTTCTATGGGCTTTGAGATTGGCAAAATTAAAACAATCTACATTTAGTATTACTGCTAATGATTTTGGATTCAGCTTAACTACTGCAGAAGATTATGATTTTTCCATAATAAAAAAAGAAGCTGATTACTTTTTGAATAACAAAAACTTAGAAGAAGATCTAGAAAATGCAATTAATTTTTCAGAATTAACAAAACGTAGATTTAAAAATATTGCCCAAATAAGTGGACTAGTAAATCAAAATAATCCAACCAAAACAAAAACTTCTTCCCAACTTCAAATAAGTTCAAGTCTTTTCTACGATGTTTTTACTAAATATGAAGAAGGCCATCTTTTGATAAAACAATCGCATCAAGAAGTTAAAGAATATCAATTAGAAAATAAAAGAATATCTAGATCATTAAATAGATTAAAAAATTTAAAAATGCTATTAAACAAGATAAAAACTCCAACTCCTTTTGCTTTCCCTTTACTAGTTGAAAGACTTAAAAATACTTTAAGCAATGAGCCAATAGAAAAAAGAGTAGAAAAACTTATAAAAAAATATAGTGCATAAATGAAAAAAAGTTCTTTTAAATTTTGTTGGGAAGATACATTGTTAGAGATGCTTCCTTCAAGAGCGTTATTTCTACCGGAAACAAAAGAGTTGTTAATATGCGATATTCATCTTGGGAAAGCTGAGTATTTTCAGCAAAATGGTATACCTCTTACTAATAATTCAGATAAAAATAATTTTGCAAGAATTAAAAAAATAGTAAAAAAATATAGTCCTGAAAAGTTAATAATATTAGGAGATTTATTCCACAGCAAATATTCAATAGATACAACTCTTCAAAAAAAAGTTGAGGATCTTCCTGAACTACTAAAAACCAACGTTGAATTAGTCCTAGGAAATCACGATGTAGGTTGCAATATTAAAAATATTAAAATTTTTGATATTAGAAAAACAAAAAATATTATTTTTAGTCATGAACCAGTGGTTTTAGAAAACAATAAAGCCTTGAATATTTGTGGACATTATCATCCAAAAATCTTTATAAAAAACAATGGAGATAAATTATCATTTAGGTGCTTTGCAATGGATATTAATAAAAATATTTTTTATATTCCTGCTTTTGGAGACTTAACAGGAGGATATCCCTGCAAAAAGTCATTTAAAAAATGGGCAATTGTATCTGAAGAGGAAATTATCGAAATAAAATCTTAAAAAAACCATATTAAAGTGGATCAAATTTTTCATTTAGATATACCAATTTATACTTAAAAGTCTCGTTTATTTTATTTATCTATTATTTTGAGTTTATTAAACAATTTCTACTAGTAGAAATAGATATTAAAAAATTTATAAAGCTAATGACCCTTTCTTTAGCAAACAATCCACGTTATAAAAAAAATAAACACATTTTATAGAAATGAAAAAATTAATACCCTTGATTTTATTTCAATTTCTTTTCATGCCATTTGGGGCAAAAGCAAATGACAATTTTTCAGTTGAGATAGAGGCACTTACATTAGTAATGGAACAATATAAGGAAGATACTGAATCAAGTATTGAATTAGATATAGAAGACATAAAGCCAAGTTATATGGCTCTTAAACAAGACGAATGCAATGCCACTGTTGAAGTTACAGAAAAAACAGGGTTAGAGGTCGTAAATACTGAATCTTTCGATGTAAACGTCTGCTTGAAAGAAATCTATAAAGTAATCAACTAAATAAGCAGATTATAAATATACAATAAAAAAAAATTAAAGAGATCTTTTACTCAAAGAAGGTAAGACCTCGAGACCTAACAGAAAACTTTGGAACGGGTTCTGCATACCCAATTAATAACTACAATGGAATTGTAGAGGTGTGATTAAAAGTACAAAAACTAAAATTATTATTTAAGTAATTATTTCTTCTTTGATAATGTTTGTGATTCTTCTCTAGACATTAAGGCTTCTATTTGAGCAAGAACTTTTTGAAGTTCATCCGTTTTTGTAAGAGATGCTTCTGCTACTTCTCTTAATTTTTCTAACTGTTCTTTAGTTTTATCCATGATAAATAAATTAGAAATTAACCACTTTTAAAAATGGTTTAATACAGATTTTTCACTCCCACACAAATTCATATTCTCTCTTTTTTTTATAAAGTCAAATAAATTTCCCTTTATTAAGGTTTTATGAGGACTTCCAATTAATTCTTTATTTAATATTGAAACCATAAGATTACCTGAAATAGAAATACTCTTAAATTATGAAGTAAATACAGGTAAACCTATTGTTGCAGTTGTTATTAGAGCACCTGCAAAAATCAATAAAGGTAGAAAAGGGTAGTTTTTCAAAGATAAACTTACTAATTCGAAACCACTATATAGGTATTTATACTGTTTGTCTACCCCTTGCCTTTCTTAAAGGTAAAAATCTTTCTTTTTAAAGGTAAAAATTTAACATCAACCAAATTTACCTGATATGTATTCCTGAGTAGTTTTTTCTTTTGGAGAATTAAAAATTTTCTTAGTGGAATTAAATTCTGCAAGATAACCAACTTTCCCTCCATCACCATCTTCATATTCAATAGCATTAAAAAATGCAGTCATATCACTAACTCTTAATGCCTGCTGCATATTATGAGTAACGATTATTATTGTGTAATTCTTCTTAAGTTCGTGCATAGTCTCTTCTATTTTTAAAGTAGAAATTGGATCTAATGCTGAACATGGCTCATCCATCAGAATTATTTCAGGTTCAATTGCGATGGTTCTTGCTATACAAAGTCTTTGTTGTTGTCCACCAGATAAAGAGTAACCACTATCATTTAATTTATCCTTACATTCGTCCCATAAAGCAGCCTTTTTTAGTGAACTTTCGACTAATTCATCCATATCTCCAATAAAGCCATTAATTCTTGCTCCAAATGCAATATTTTCGTAGATAGATTTCGGAAAAGGATTTGGTTGCTGAAAAACCATCCCAATTCTTCTTCTTACTTCAACTGGATCTACTCTTTTGTCGTAAATATTAGTCCCATCAAAGAGGACCGTTCCTTTCAAGGAACAATTAGGAATTAGATCATTCATCCTATTTAATGATCTAAGAACAGTTGATTTACCACAACCTGAAGGGCCAATAAGGGAGGTTATATTTCCTTTTTTAAAGTTACAAAAAACATTTCTTACAGCTTCAAATGTTCCATAACTAATAGATACATTCTCAAGAGATAAAATGATATTCTTTGGTATTTTTTTATTAGTTTTAATCATTTATACTCTCTTAGTTTTCTCAGTAAAAGCGGCTAATATCCTTGAAAATATATTTACTGATAGTATCGACAAAACAAGAATAAACGAAGCTGCCCAGGCTAATTTATTCTGTGCATCATAAGGTTCAAGTGCAAAGTTGTATATCAATACAGCCAAGGAACCCATCTCATAAAACAAGTCTCCAAAGCCTGTTATGTAGTAATAAGAGAATAAAGCCGTAAAGATCAAGGGGGCTGTTTCACCTGCAGCTCTTGCGATACCGAGTACAACGCCAGTAGCAATAGACCTAAAGGCAGAGGGCAAAGTAACTTTCAATATGGTTGTATACATACTTGCTCCAACACCAAGAGAAGCATATCTTAATTCGTTAGGAACTAACTTTAAACCTTCGTCAGTGGTCTTAATCACAGTAGGCAACATCAATATTGAAAGCGCCATCCCTCCAGCTAAACCGCTGTACATACTCCCAAACAAGATCTTTGTAGAAACAATTAAGGCATAAATAAAGACACCCGCAATTATTGAGGGGACTCCCGCCAGAACATTAACTCCGAATCTTATAAATCTTGAAAAAGCTCCACCTTTAGAATATTCAGCTAGATATATTCCACCACCAACACCTACTGGTATTGCAATAATTGAAGCAATGGTAGTTATTATTAAAGTCCCTATTAATGCAGGATTAATACCACCTGCATCTAAATCATCTCCAGGTGGATTTGGTTCTAAAGTAAATAATTCAGGTGTGATTTGAGATCCACCTTTGATGAGAATATAAGTAACCAGAAAAATCAAAGGGAGTATTGCTATCAACGCACAAATTACTGATAAAGAAGTAAAGAATTTATCTCCTATATTTCTTGATAATCTTTTCTGGTAATAGAGTGAATTCATAATTATCTAATATTTGAGACTAAATTTCTTAACTAGCCATTGCGCAAAGATATTAACAACTAAAGATAGGATCATCAGTACAAAAGCTGCATAAAAAAGTGATGAAACCTGACTTCCATCAGCCTCACCAAACTGGTTTGCAAGCATGGAAGAAATGGTATATCCAGGAGATAATAGAGACCAACTAAATGCATTGGAATTACCAATAATCATTGTCACAGCCATAGTTTCTCCCATCGCTCTGCCTAAAGCTAATAAAACACCTGCCATAATTCCTGATAATGCTGCCGGCAAAATTACTGAAAATATTGTTTTCCATCTACTTGCTCCAATTCCATAGGCTGCATTTCTAAGCTTTTTAGGAACCTGATTGAGTGAATCTCTTGCAATGGAGGTCACAATTGGCAAAAGCATCACTACTAAAATTAATATTGCTAATAAGGAATTCCTACCTGTAGGTTCAGTACTGAATAAAGGTATCCAACCAAAAAAATTATGTAAAAAGACAAAAAATGCCCTAAAAAAAGGTTCCATTACAAATATTGCCCAAAGCCCTAATACAACTGATGGTATAGCTGCAAGTAACTCAACAAAAGAACCTATTATTTCTCTAAAAACTTTCGGCACAAAGTCCTCGGTAATAAATATTGCAGTTCCAACTCCCAAAGGGATAGTTATTAATAGCGACAGGAATGAAGTTACTAATGTGCCATATATTGCTGTAAAAGCTCCGTATTCATCTTTTACTGGATTCCATTCAGAGGTTACAAGAAACTTCAATCCATACCTCGAAAAGGATTCGAATGACTGAAAAAAGACTACTAAAATTATTCCTAAAAGTATTATTGCTACGAAACTAGACAAGACTAAGGCAGTATTCTTGAAGATAATATCTATATTTTTTTCGATACCGAATCTTTTACGATTCTTGAAAAGAGTTAATTTCTCTTCCATTAAAAAAATAATATCTCTATAAATCTACTACTAAATGCTGTAAAAGACTTTAAGTGGACTTAAAGGTATATGAAAGTCATGATAATTTGACATCTATTAAAAAATTTAACTACCTATTTTTTCAACGGCAGCTCTTGATTTCAAAAGGATATTCCCTTTTAAGGGGATAAATCCAAGGGATGAAGCCTTTTCTTGATACTCATCACTTAACAATGTATTTAAGGCTTGTTTGATTGCTTTAGTGTTTCTACCATTACCTTTTTCGTAAGCAAGTATCCATGTCAATGAAGCGATAGGGTACGCTCCTTTTGCTGTTGGATTAGGATTTTTACCCGCAAGATTTTCATCTAAAGTAATACCATTAAGAGCCTTTGCTCCTGCTTCTTCAGATGGTTTTAGAAACTCCCCTGAACGATTTTGAAGTGCCGCAGCCTTAACATTACCTTTAATATATGACTGATTTACATAACCAATTGCGCCTGGAGTGTTTTGAATTACACCTGCGACACCAGAATTACCTTTTGCTCCAACGCCTGCTGGCCACTTAACAGATTTACCAGTTCCTAAAGTCCATGTTGATGAAAATGCTTCCATAGAGTTTGTGAAAGCCTTGGTAGTTCCTGAACCATCAGAACGATGTGTCCAAGTTAACTTTCCTGATTTACAGCCTAATTCTTTCCAGTTTTTAACCATACCCATTGCAACTCGCACTGCTTGCTCTTGAGTAAGTTTCAAATCGCAATCATAGTTATAACCAAAAGCAATAGTTCCACCAACCATAGGTATTTGAACAAGTCCTCTAGTAACTTTCTCTATATCAGAATCTGTCATAGGATCATCTGATGCACCAAAGTTTACGGTTTGGTCTATAAAAGCTCTTCTTCCAGAGCCCGAACCAACTGCTTGGTAATTAACCCTTGGTCCACCAGATTTGGCTAAGTCAAAAAACCACCTAGTATAAATTTTCGAAGGAAATGTAGCACCTGCTCCGCTCAATCTTTTTGAAGCAATCGCTTCTTGAGAGAGAACAAATGAGATAGCAGAAGAAAAAATAAGGATTTTTTTTAAAATGCCCATTTTGTAATGAGAAATGAGTCTGTTAAATATAAATTACAGCCAAAAGGTAATTTAAAATTTTAAAGATAAATAAATCAAATTAATTTGATATAAAAAATTTTTATGTATATATCGGTCATTAAGAACTAGAAATTAAAATTTCAATTAAATATCGACTCTTTATTTAGAATTTAATTTTTGTTGTTACTCTGTTTTTATTTTGAGATTTGAATTCAAAAAGTCCTTTATCAGTAAATATTGTCAATTCATCTCCAGATGTTTCTTCAATTGCAATTCCCTCAGACTCTAAATTTTTAACATATACATTACCAATCAGTTTTAGAGATTTATCATCCTTGTCAAAAGAAAGCTTGTCAGAATAAGCCTCAAAATTACCACTATTGCTTTTAATAACTACATTTCCAATAGCTTCTAAATCACCTTCTAATGTATTTACTTGAGAATCAGATGTAATTGTGTAATTAATTAATTCCTCAGCAAAAGAATATTCAGCTAATAAAAATAAAAACGATGCAAAAAATAAGCTTTTCATTTACTCCCAACCCTTTTCTGCATTTTGAATAATCCATTGTGCAAGAACCTTATCCTCTCCATCCTTCAATTTATTTTTGTAACCCTTCATAAAACCAATTCCATCATTAGCAATTATTGTTATTGAATTTACATCTGCTATTCCCCTTTTTTCAAGGTCGGAAAGTTTTAATGATTTAGATCCTTTGAGAACGACTGACCCACCTCTTACGTGGCAGCCTGCACAAACATTTCTAAAAATTGTTTCTCCATCTCTAATATCAGAAGCCATAAGATAGCTATTTTGCAAAGAGGTTTGAAGAATAATTATTAAAGTAATTACAGGAATTACAAATAGAAATTTAAATATTTTCATTTGATTTATTCCACCCACAATCAATTTAGCAATTAATTCTGAATCTTGATCTATCTACTTTAATAGCTCTACTGCTACGACAAGATTTCCTAATAATCCGTTCAAAATATTTAGCTGTTCTTTACTACCAAAGGCTATTAATACCTGACCTGGTTGAAGTATGAAATTACCTCCAGGATTAGTGAACAACTTTTCATTTTCTTTAATGGCTAATATTTTTGCACCACTCTTTTTGCCTATTCCAAGTTCAGAAAGTGATCTTTTCTCCGCAGTTTCAAAAAGACTAATATCATTACTTAATTCAAATTCTTCAATTTCACATTCACTTCCTGCTAAAAGATCTAGAAAATCAATGGCTATTGGTCTTAAAGCCATTGAGGCCATTGCTCTACCTGCAGCTATATAAGGGCTTACAACTATACTTGCCCCGGCTAATCTCAACTTACTTGCGGCTTCTTCAGTTCCCGCTCTTGCTATTACTCTTATAGAACTTCTTATTCCTTTAGCACTTAAAACCACATATAAATTTGCAGCGTCATTAGGCAAAGTAACAACCAAACTCTTACATTTTTCTAACCCTGCCAGTTTTAAAGTCTCATCAAGGGTCGCATCAGCACAAAGCACTTCTAAACCATTTTCTTCAGCAATCTTTTTTCTATCTTCATCACTCTCAACAACAATAATTGGAATATTTTGCGTTTTTATTTGGTTAGATATTTCCTGACCAACCCTCCCATATCCGCACAAAATTACATGATTTTCCATTTTTCTAAGAAGTCTTTTAAAACGTAATTCGTTTACTCTTTGAAAATAGCCGGATTCGAATAATCTAACAGCTTTTTGAAAGGTAAATTGAATAAAGATCAATCCGCCTACGATTACTAAAACAGTTACGATCCTGCCTTCAGGACTTAAAGGTTGAACTTCTCCAAAACCAATAGTGGTTATTGTGATCAGAACCATCCATAAGCAATCACTCCATTCCCAGCCCTCTGTTATTCGATAGCCAATTGCACCTAAAAAAAACAGAAAGAATAAAGAATAAATAAGACCAAACCAAGGCCTTAAATAGTCTTTAATAAAATAGAACTCAAATAATCTAAGCTTCATATCCCTTATTATCGTTAACTATTCAAAAATTTCAAAAAAATTTTCTATTATGTTCCTAAAACTATTTATTTGTTTAAGTGAAATACATACTAAGCAGGATAATAATATTTATTTTCGTAGCTGTTTGTATTAAGCAAATGATTACCGTCTCAGGTTTTATTTAATGCTTCATTAAAAATTAATTCATGGTCTTACCTGCACTGATTCAATTAGAAAATCAGAGGCTGCTTTTAACCAATCAGCGATTGTAAGTCGAAGGTCAGGTTGAGAATATACAAGCGCGAGAATAATTCCAACTAAGATTATCTTTACCATGGCATTTCAAACATTCTTATGAATTAAAGCACAACTATTTAGTAAAAAGAACCTTAAATTTATAAAAAATAGATTAATTAAAATTTTTCTAATTGATTAAACAAGTATTCCACTCTTCTTAGATTAACGCCTAAATCTGATTGCCCTAATCTGGCTGCAGATCTTATC